>CAIRBC010000233.1 GCA_903876685.1 uncultured Nitrosomonadales bacterium
CTCTCTCCCGCAAGCGGGGAGAGCGTAGCGAGGGGGCGTAGCCGGATGAGAACAAATTTACCGTGCCTGATATTTGTCAGTCAGGGTCGTTTACGGCATAATCCGGTCTGATATTCAAATCAATGTTATGATCAAAAATGTCCCGCGCGCTGGAATTGAAGGCGCAGCACTCCTATTTTAAAGAGAAACCATGACCTTAAAGCAAACTTCGTTGAATGAACTACATCGCGGCTTAGGTGCAAAAATGGTCGATTTTGGTGGTTGGGATATGCCGCTCAACTATGCTTCTCAACTCGAAGAGCATCATCAGGTACGCCGCGACTGCGGCATCTTTGATGTATCGCATATGCGCGTGGTAGACCTGAAAGGCGTGGGTGTGCGCAGCTTTTTGCGCTATCTGCTGGCCAACAATGTGGACAAACTGACTACGCCCGGCAAAGCCCTGTATTCCTGCATGCTGCTGGAAAGTGGTTGTGTCATCGACGACCTGATCGTCTATTTCATGGAAGAAAGCTGGTTTCGTCTGGTGGTGAATGCCGGCACGGCTGACAAGGATCTCGCTTGGCTAAGATTGCAGGCAGCTGCGCATGCCGAGGCTCATCCCGAATGTTACGCAACCGCGCTCGCAACGCCTGTTGCGGGGGAAACACCGGCAATCCAGCCGCTGGAGATTACTGACCATCCGGAACTGGGCATAATTGCGATACAGGGACCTTCCGCCAGACAAAAATTGTGGTCTGCGTTGCCCGGTAGCCAGCGTTTGACTGAGAAGCTATTGCCGTTCAATGCGGTGGTCGTGGGTTCGATGTTTATCGCGCGCACCGGCTATACCGGCGAAGATGGCTTTGAGGTGATACTGCCGGCAAAAGCAGCCCCATTTTTTTGGAATTCACTGTTGGCACAGGGTGCAAAACCCGCCGGACTGGGCGCGCGTGACACCTTGCGCCTCGAAGCGGGCATGAATCTGTACGGACAGGATATGGACGAAACGGTCAATCCGCTTGAGTCAGGCCTGGCATGGACGGTGGATGTTTCGGGTGAACGCGAGTTTATCGGTCGAGCTGCCTTGCAAGCCCATCTGCCGCATAAGAAACTGGTGGGACTGTTGCTGCTGGATCGCGGGGTATTGCGTAGCCATCAGCAAGTGCATACGGCTGCGGGTGCGGGTGAAATTACCAGCGGCAGTTATGCGCCCACCCTGGAAAAATCGATCGCGCTGGCACGCGTGCCGGTGGGGGTGCAGATTGGCGAGCAGGTAGAAGTATTGATACGCGAAAAATTATTGAAGGCACAGGTGGTGAAATATCCGTTTGTGCGCAATGGACGTGCCTTGGTAGGCTGATAGAGATTAATGACGGGAGGAAATTGATGAGTGCAAACCTGAAATACACTGAGTCGCATGAATGGATCAGGCGTGAAGTCGATGGCACCTGCAGCGTGGGCATCACCCAGCATGCCATGGAATTATTAGGCGACATGGTGTTTGTCGAGCCTCCGGCAGTAGGACGCACCCTTAAAGCCCGTGAAGAATGCGCGGTAGTGGAATCAGTCAAGGCTGCCGCCGATGTGTATGCACCGGTTGCCGGGGTCGTGGTGGCGGTGAATCCCGAACTGGAAAATTCACCGGAAGCCATCAACACCGATCCTTATGCTGCATGGATATTCAAGATCAGGCCGAATCATCCCACCGATATCGACGGCCTGATGGATGCCGCCGCTTATCAGGCAGTCGTCGATAGCGAAGATCATTAAGTCAGCTATAGCTCGCGCGGTCATAAATCGAGGTTTTATGAACATCCTCAATAAACCGATTTTCGTAGGAGCCAGCTTGCTGGCGAAAGTAATTCGCGAGCAAACTCGCTCCTACAAGAAACGCAAATTGTGCACGCGCACGGTATAGTCACGTAAAGCTGACTTCAGGAGTTTATATGCCGTTTATCCCACATACCGAAGCAGACATACAAGCGATGCTGGCCAGCATTGGCGCGGAAAATATCGACACCTTGTTTGAGGAAATTCCGTCCTCTTTGCGCAGCGATAATTTTAGCGCTCTCGGTAGCGGACTCAACGAAATGCAGGTTTCGCGGTTGATGCGCGAGCGTGCGGCACAGGATCAGCAGCCATTGAATTTTATAGGTGCTGGTGCCTACGAACATCATATTCCGGCGGCAGTCTGGGAAATCGCCACACGTGGCGAGTATTACACTGCTTATACCCCTTATCAGGCAGAAGCCAGTCAGGGTACGCTGCAAACCCTGTACGAATATCAGAGCATGATGGCTTCGCTGACGGGCATGGATGTCTCCAATGCCAGTCTGTATGATGGCGCGTCCGGCCTGGCCGAAGCAATATTGATGGCGGTGCGCGCGCACAAGACTTCGCGTCGCGTGTTGTTGCCAGCCACGGTCAGCCCGTTTTATCGCAGCGTGGCGCATAGTATCCTCAAACTACAGCATATTGAACTGATAGAGATTCCGTTCGACAGCGCAACCGGTGCGATTGACCCTCAGGCCTTGCAGCAGTATGCCGGCAGCGATATAGCCGCGTTGGTGATTCCACAGCCGAATTTCTTCGGCGTGCTGGAAGAGGTGGATAGTCTGACTGCCTGGGCACATGCACAACATGCCTATGCCATCGCACTGGTGAATCCGTTGAGCTTGGCTTTGCTAAAGCCGCCCGGACTATGGGCTGGTAGCGGTGCAGATATTGCCGTTGGTGATGGACAGCCACTGGGTGCGCCGCTATGCAGCGGAGGACCCTATTTCGGTTTCCTGTGTTGCAAGCAGGTACTGGTGCGCCAAATGCCCGGACGCATTATCGGACGTACCGTGGATCTGGAGGGCAAGACCGGTTACACCTTGACGCTGCAGGCGCGCGAGCAGCATATACGCCGCGCCAAGGCGACTTCGAATATATGCAGTAATCAGGGACTGATGGTGACCGCCGCGACTATTTATATGGCCTTGCTGGGCGTGGACGGTTTGCGTCGCACGGCAGCAGCCTCGTATGAAAATACCCGACTGCTGGCCGAAATGGCTTGCCAGTTGCCAGGCGTAACCTGCTTGTTCAGCTCAGCACATTTTCATGAACGGGTGTTGCTTTTGCCAGCGGCTACGGCAAAGGTATGGGCGCAGATGGCAGAACAAGGCATTAGCGCAGGTTATGATCTGGGTGCCCACTACCCGCAACTGGGTAATGCGCTGCTGGTATGCGCCACAGAAACCAAGACTGAAGCAGATTTGCAACGCTTTGTGGCGGCGTTACGCCACGCACTTTAAACTTTGGAGAACAATATGACACAAAGCACTACCCTGGGCGGCAATCCGGTTAAACTGAACGGCAGTTTCCCGCAAGTGGGACAAGCAGCACCGGCCTTTACCCTGGTTGCCAAGGATCTGCAAAACACCCCGCTGGCGAGTTTTGGCGACAAGAAGAAGGTGTTGAATATCGTCCCTAGCCTGGATACGCCAACCTGCCAGGCTTCTGCACGCCGCTTTAACAAGGATGCCAGCACACTGGCGAATACCGTGGTGATTAATATTTCCGCCGATTTGCCGTTCGCGATGTCACGTTTTTGTGCCAGCGAAGGCTTGGAAAATGTGGTTAATCTGTCCACGTTGCGTGGTCGCGAGTTTTTGGGCAACTATGGTGTGGAAATCGCCGATGGCCCGCTTGCAGGTTTGTCTTGCCGTGCCGTGATCGTGCTGGATGGCAACAATCAGGTGCGTTATACCGAACTGGTGAGCGAGATCAAGAATGAGCCTAATTACGAGGCGGCTCTGAGCGCCTTACAAGCCATTTAAATAAAAAGGGTTGGGACGGCTTTGTCGCTTAACCCAACCCGGGTGATCCCATGCTGATTTTTGAACGCTCTCATAAAGGCCGCCGCAATGCGGCACAGTCCCCGCAACAGACCGTGTCTGTTAGCGGTATTCCAACTGCCTTGCTGCGTCAGGATCAGCCTTTATTACCTGAAGCTTCGGAAATGGATGTGGTGCGGCATTACACCCGGCTTTCACAGAAAAATTTTTCGATAGACACTCACTTCTATCCACTCGGCTCCTGCACCATGAAGCATAATCCGCGTGTTTGCAATACGCTGGCGATGCTGCCGCAGTTTCAGTCACGTCATCCGCTGGCAGCCGAGTCTACAGGTCAGGGGATGCTGGCCTGCCTGTATGAGTTGCAGCAGATACTCAAGGAAGTGACCGGCATGGCGGGAGTCTCGTTGATGCCGATGGCCGGTGCGCAAGGCGAATTCGCCGGTATCGCGATGATCCGCGCTTATCATGAAGCGCGTGGTGACACGGCGCGCACTGAAATCATCGTGCCGGATGCGGCGCATGGCACCAATCCCGCCACTGCGGTGATGTGCGGTTATACCGTAACCGAAATTAAAACAGATGCGCAGGGCAATATCGATCTGCAGGCGCTACGCGCCGCAACCGGGCCGAAAACGGCCGGATTGATGTTGACCAATCCTTCTACGCTGGGGGTATTTGAAAAGCAAATCGAAGCTATCCGTGAAATCATCCACGAGGCGGGCGGTCTGCTGTATTACGATGGTGCCAACCTGAATGCGATTATCGGCAAAGTCAAACCTGGCGATATGGGTTTTGACGTCATTCACATGAATTTGCACAAGACATTTTCTACGCCACATGGCGGCGGCGGCCCGGGAGCCGGTGCGGTCGGTGTCGCAGAACGCCTGCTGGCTTTTCTGCCATTGCCGGTGGTAGCCATGCAACTGTCTGCTAACACTGTGCAGACCTATCGCTATCTGACGGAAGCGGATTTACCCCAGTCCATCGGTCATCTGGCGGCTTTCACCGGCAATATCGGGGTACTGTTGCGCGCCTATGTCTATGCCCGGATGCTGGGATTTGCCGGCATGCTGCGCGTCTCGGAATTTGCCACGTTGAATGCAAATTATTTGCTGGCGGAACTGCAAAAGGCGGGATTTACCATTGCCTTTCCGCAACGCCGCGCCAGCCATGAATTCATACTATCGATCAAACCGCTCAAGGATGATACCGGCATCTCGGCGATGGATGTGGCTAAACGTCTGCTGGACAAGGGCTTTCATCCACCCACCACCTATTTTCCGATGCTGGTGCCGGAATGCCTGCTCATCGAGCCTACCGAAACTGAATCCAAAGAGACGCTGGACGCATTTGTTACGGCACTCAAGGAAATTCGCGAAGAGGCTTATGCGACTCCTGAGTTGGTGAAAGGCGCGCCCTACACCACACCGGTACGTCGTCTGGACGACGTAAAGGCAGCACGCGAACTCGATTTAAAATGGAAGCTTGTTAAAGAACAGTAGAAATCGGATTGCGTGCGATTTTTCAGGTTGCATTGGGAGGGCGGCCATCCTGGCCGCCAGGCGGGCTGGAAGCCCGCTCCCCCGGCACTTTAAAATACCATGTCGTAAGCCACGGTCAGCAGGCGGGCATTGCCGAAGGCGGGTGAACCGCTCGCCCCGGAAAGGTAATTGGCAGTCCAGTTAGGACCGCCCCTGTCATGTTGATCATCTATTTGCAGCTTGATATCGCTTGAGGTACTGATGTCATAGCGCAGCGTCAGTGCGACGGTGTAATGTCCCTCCTGACCGGTAGCATCGGCTCCTCCGGTCGCTACCGATTTGTAGCGCGACCAGGTTATCATCGGCTGCCATTTTCCATAACGATAACCGCCCGCCACAATATAGGCGAGATCCTTCCAGGACGGAGCGGCTTGAGGATGATCGATCTGGATGGCTTCGCTGCGCAGCAGCCAGTTATGATAATCTACATTAGCGGTGATCCCATAAATATGCTGCTTGATAGGTGTCGTATAATCCGTATCAATGCTTTGATCATAACCGGAGATGGAGGGATCCCAAATGCCATTAGTGTTTTTAGCCTGATTATCCGAAGTCAGATAAACCAGTCGTGTTTCAAACCAGTCTTTAGACAGGGTCAGATCACCCCCTTTAATGTTTTTCCATTTGATATCAGTACGGTTATCTTTGCCTCGATAAACCTTCCAATAACCGGTTTCTTTCTTGGCTTCGTTGCCATACAGCAAATCTGCATTGGCAGACCAGTCGCCCCATTGACCCTGATAACTCAAATTAGCTCCATTATAGTTTACCGCCTCCCAGCCATACAGTTGCGGGGGTAAATGGGTTATGGGCAGTGCGACACCGATGTCCTGGGTATCTGAATAGTAAAACATCGGCAAACGCTTACGTCCAGCCTGCACCGTGAATTTGTCATCGATTTTATAGCTGGCATACAACCATTCCAGGTTAACTTTGCCGCCCTGTGCACCGCGCGACACGGCTTGCGCGGTCAGCGATAGCCGGCGGTTGTCAAAAAAGGCGGTTCCTTGCAAGCCCAGTTTGGAATCCGGACCGAATTGGAGTCCGCTGC
Source organism: uncultured Nitrosomonadales bacterium (assembly GCA_903876685.1). GTDB lineage: Bacteria > Pseudomonadota > Gammaproteobacteria > Burkholderiales > Gallionellaceae > Gallionella. The sequence continues at coordinate 6,417 of CAIRBC010000233.1, forward strand.
GATTGTCATAGACACCGGCCTGGGCATAGTCTGCGGTGAAACAGGGGCAGTTATAACCGTTGACATTGTGTTGAGTTCCACCCAGCATCTTGCCAGCGCCCACCGTCAAAAATCCTGAACCGGTCATATCCACGCCACCTATCTCAGTTGCGTGGCTGCCACCAGCAATCAGTGCAAATCCTGTCAAAACCAGCGTTTGTAGCAGTTTGTTGTATTTCACGTTACCCTCGATAAATTTTGTCATGTTTGTTGTCCGGATCATTGCACAGTAACCAGCACCTTGACGCTCGCGTCTACGGCGGATTTTTCGATATAACCGATCAGGCCGGAATTTTCAGCGACCTGCTTCTTGATATCCGCGCTGCTTGAGGCTTCTTTGGGAGGCGTTCCCTTGCCGGTGAAAGACAACTTGGCCCAGTAGGATTTGGCCTGTGCGGCCGACTTGCCAGTCGCCTTGGAATAAAACTCTTCGCGTGCCGGGTTGGATTCCGGAAGATCCAGCGGGGTGGCGGTACCGCCGCCTGGGAAACTGGTGGACTTGCCCAGGAATAGATCGGAAGCTTGTTCCTTGCTCAGGCTGCTGAGCGGATTTTTTGCGCCGACCACTACCACCACATCAGCCCGGGTGAGGCCTGCGAAAAAAATGCATACCACGCATAACGCGCCGCGCATCAGGTCGAGTTTTCTTTTCACCTTGATTTCCCCATGAATAAATTTAGATATTGAAAATCCGCACCGAGCGGATCAGCTTGTTCGCCAATTCGCCTATTTGTTGTGCCGAACCCGCCATGCCATCCACTGCCTGGCTATTATGATTGACCATGGTGACGATATTCTGCATTTTCTCTTCAATCGCCTGCAGGCTGCGAGTTCCTTCGCGCAAAGAAAGCGTGATATCCTTGACTGCATGATTGGCGTCGAGCGCTCCGGAATGAATGTCCTCCATCGTGGCGGCGGAATTCTGCACCAGCTTCACACCATCGACTACCCGCGTACTGACCCCTTGCATACTGGTTACTGCCTCAGTGACACCCTTTTGAATGGTATCAATCATCTTGGTAATTTCCTTGGTCGACTGACTGGTACGTTCGGCCAGTTTGCGCACCTCATCGGCGACCACTGCAAAGCCACGTCCCTGCTCTCCAGCCCTTGCCGCCTCGATGGCTGCATTCAGTGCAAGTAGATTAGTCTGATCGGCAATTTCCTTGATAACGCCGACAATACTGCTGATCTCGTTGGAGTAGTTCCCCAGATTATGAATCAATTCGGAAGAATGACTGACGGTTTCAGAAATCAGCCCCATTTCACCGGCCGCTGAATTGATCACCGCTTGTCCCTCGCTGGAAAGGCTGCCTGCACGCTCGGATAATGCTCTGGCCGTTTCCGCAGATTCACCCATCTGGCTGACACGATTGGCGATGCTCTGCACTTCCAGTGCAGTCTCATTGGCGGCGGCACGCTCTTCCACACCATTGCGTGTGACGCTGCTGACCTCATTAGCCAGGGTACCTGCGCTGTTGGTCAATTCATTGGCACTTTGCTGCACCCCCCGGATCAGTTCGCGCAAATGGTTTTGCATATAAGCCAGCGAGCCTAACAGGCTATTTTCATCACCATGGGTCTTGTCAATTTGTACCGTTAAATCTCCGCTGGCAATGCGCTTGGTAATCGAAACGGCTTCTGCAGGTTCGCCGCCCATCTGATGCAAAATACTGGTGGTAATCGCCATGGCTAGCGCTAAAGTCAACAAAATGGCGAATATAGAGCCTCCTATCATCAACCTTTGTGCCAAACGGGTCGCAGATTCGGCGCTTTGAGTGACACTTTCGACATTTTTAGCGTTATATTCAACTACTTGTTTTAGTAGAGACTCAGTCTGCTGATAGGATTTGCGCTGTTTTCCGCCCAGTTCATAATATTTCTGAAACAATTCCTTTTGCCGGGTCATATCTTTATTGCCGGCAAGTTGATTGATCAGTTTGATAATTTCTTCGTCAGACTGACGCCAACCATTCCATTCGGTGGAAAATTTGCTCCATAGATTCATTTCTTCAGCGGATTTATTGATTTTTTCATAAGAGTTCCAGGTTTCATCGACGCTTTTCCACAAGCGCTGCTTGTCCTTGGCAATATCGACAAACATGTCCTGCGCTTCTGGGTCGTTTTCCCAGAGCGCAACCTCAAAGGTACTGGATTTTAGGGCGATTTGCAGTTCCTGGAGTTTTTGTAGCGCCAGTACGGCGGGAAGGCGGTTTCGACCGATTTCCTGAACCCCATCAATACCCCTGGAAATTCCCTCGATGCCGGTGATAGCTGAAAGTAGCAGGGTTATCAAACCCAAGCCAGATAGCAGAATGAGCTTGAGGCGTAAACTGACATTAGTTAACATTGGCGATAGATTGAAATTACCTGAGTATCATATTTGTAAGATAATCCATTTGAATACATATGTAAAGATCAATATCGGCATTTTACAACGTAAACAACATTGATAAGAGTTCTTGGTGCTTCAGCCCCCTTAATTTGTCCGGTATGCAATCGGACTATGCCAAGCAATACCTCGGATCCGTCGGAAACGAATAGTTGCCTCAACACGCGGTTCACCGGTTATTCGAGATGTGGATATCGATCGCAAGTCACGAACCTTCGACCGAAATCTGATTCCATGAGATACTTCCAAATGCAGAGACTTTAGATGCTCAACCTGTATAAAGATAGCCACCCATGACCCAATTTCTCGGACTAGCTCCATTTTTGCGCAACAGCATTGCCGGCATAGATTTATTGCCCATAGGCCAGCAGATGTTGGCACAGGCGGCGCAGCATCCAGAAGATGCTGCCCTGTGGATGAACCTTTCTACCGTGATGTTCTGTCTTTCACAATATGATATCGGTATGTCGATCCGGGCGCAGGCCTTGCAGTTGCAACGCATCTATCACCTGCCGGCCACCTTGCAACCCGCAAAATTTCGCTTGCTGCTACTGATGGTACCGGGCGATCTGGCTGCTAATACGCCGCTCGACTGTTTGTTGGAAAATAGCGATGTTGAGCTGATTTTTTATTATCTTTCCGACAAGATGCCTTTCGCCCAACCGATCCCGGAACATGATGCGGTGTTTGTTGCCCTGAGTGATTCCGATGAATACCGGGATACCTTGATTTTTATGGGGAAAGTGCTGGCAAGCTGGCCTAGACCGGTGATTAATGCACCGCAAAATATCCCTGCTACCGGACGCAATACTGCCAGCATGCTGCTGCAGAATGCACCCGGTCTGCTGATGCCAATGACCTTCAGGATTGCGCGCAGCCCCTTGCTGGCTATTGCGGCGGGTACTGTTCGCCTCGCTGAGTTATATCCGGGTTGTGATTTTCCGGTGATTTTGCGTCCCTACGGTTCACAGGCAGGGATAGATCTGGAGCGGATCGAAAGCCCTGAGCAAATTTCAAGCTATCTGGACAGGGTGCAAAAACAGGAATTTTTCATCTCCAGGTTCATCGATTACCGGGGGGCGGATCAGTTGTACCGCAAATATCGCATCGTGCTGATAGACGGCGCAGCCTATGCCTGTCATATGGCTATTTCAGAGAACTGGATGATTCATTACGTTAATGCCGGCATGTACGAAAATGCGCAAAAGCGCGAGGAAGAAGCGGCCTTCATGGAACATTTTCAGGACTTTGCGCAACGCCACCGTGCCGCATTGCAGGCAGTATACCAGCGCATAGGGTTGGATTATCTGTGCATAGATTGCGCCCAGACTCAGGATGGTCAGTTGCTGATATTCGAGCTGGACCATATCATGGTGGTGCACGCAATGGATCCTGAAGAGCAGTTTCCTTACAAAAAAATTCACATTCAGAAGGTTCAGCAGGCATTTCGCGATTTTATATTTCGCCGTGCTGCCAGTTTCAGCTTGAATAACCCGACAGGAATACCATGACGAATCTGCGAAATAGTTTGAATTTTTCCGGCGGGCCTGGCGCTTTACCCGAGAGCGTATTGCTGCAGGTTCAGCAAGCCATACTCGAAGTGCCAGGCGTAGGCTTGTCGGTACTGGGCATCAGCCATCGTTCAGACTGGTTTGCCGCCGTAGTCAACGAACTGGAAAATAATATCCGCACGCTGCTAGGTCTATCCACCGATTATCATGTGTTATTTCTGCAAGGGGGCGCTACTCAACAATTCACGATGGTGCCTATGACCCTGTTGTCGGGCAGGAAGGCTCCTGCCGAATATCTGCAAACCGGTTACTGGAGCGGAAAAGCGCTTGCCGAAGCACGACGCGTTGGACCGATACGGGTGCTTTGGAGCGGCGAGGATTGTGGCTATGACCGGTTACCTGCCGATCAGCAGCTTAATTTTTCGGCAGAGGCCGCGTATTTGCATTATGTCTCGAACGAAACGGTCGAGGGCTTGCAATTTCATCGCGTACTGGGTCGGGATGACGTGCCGCGTGTCTGCGATATGTCCTCAGATTTCCTGTCGAAGCCCTGTGAAGCGGAGAAGTTTTCGCTGATTTATGCGCATGCGCAAAAAAACATCGGCCCGGCGGGCGTGACGGTGGTGCTCTTGCGCGATGAATTGCTGGCAGAGGCACCCGGCAATCTGGCCGGCTTTCTGGATTATCAGAGTCATATCAAGATGCATTCCAACTATAACACGCCGCCGGTATTCGCAATTTATGTGGTTTTGCTGGTGACCCGCTGGTTGTTGCAAGAAATCGGTGGACTGGCACAGATGGATTTACTTAACCGGCGCAAGGCAGCACTTTTATATAGCCTGCTGGATGAAGGTTTTTATCGTGGCAGGGCTAAACCACAGGATCGTTCACTGATGAATGTGGCCTTCAAGCTGCCTACTCCTGAAATTGAGCAGAGGTTCCTGGCTCAAGCGCTAGCGGCTGGATTTTCGGGTCTGGCCGGTCATCGTTCCACTGGCGGGATCCGTGCTTCCATTTATAACGGCTTGACTTTGCAGGCGGTTGAAGCGTTGGCCACTTTCATGGAGGAGTTTCAGAAGAACAGCTCCGCCTGAAAGGGCATTGTTCAGCAACCATCGACTGGAGCGGGTGAACGGGATCGAACCGTCGTATGCAGCTTGGGAAGCTGCCGTTCTACCATTGAACTACACCCGCATAAGCGCTATTCTACGGCATTCGGCATCATTTAAACAACTTTAAACTGATAGCAAGTTTCACTTTTAATTTTTAAGTCTGCAATAGTTGCGATTTATGATAAATTTCGTGCTACATTCTCGCAGCTAATAATATGTAACATAAAAATTCGGATTAATTTTCAGCAGGTTTAAACATGACACGAAAAATAATCAAAATTAAAGATTTGGTGGCAGGCATGTACATCGATGAGCTTATTTGCGGCCCGCAGGCAAGCTCGCATGTCGACGAAAAGCGCAATTTTCTGGTGCTCAGCATCAACGAAGTCGCCAAGCTCAAGGCACTAGGTATACAAGAGTTGTATATTAACCCGGAAAAGGGTCTAGACCATTTTGACGAGGAAGAAGAGCGCCGCAAGGACAACATGGTTGCGGTCAATCTGGCACGGTTGAAGAATGCCCAGAGTGTGCAAATTGTCAAGACCCTGGCTGACGAACTTTATGACGCCCGGTTACTGTTGGCCAAGGCCAGTACAGAACTGGAAAGTAAAATTGGTGACCTGCGCGCCGGCAGGAAAATTTCCATCGATTCTATCTGGCCGCTGCTGGATGACATTTACCATTCGGTCAGCGAAAACAAGGATGCGATCGTTACGGTATGCCGCAAAAAGAAAAAAGGCGGTTATGCGCTTGAGCATTCCATTAGCCAATGCGCGCTAATGATGGCTTTCGGCCAGATGCTGCAAATGGAGAAGGAAGCTGTGCTCGATCTGGGTATGGGCGGTTTGTTTCAGGATGTGGGTAATATCCGAGTACCTGGCGCAATTCTGCGCAAGCCTGGAAAATTGACCGAAGAAGAAATGTTCATCATTCGCAAACATCCTATCTGGGGTAGCGAATTTTTCAGGGAAGTGGAAAATTTCCCGGAAAGAGCAATGGCAGTCATTCTGGAGCATCACGAACGTATCGATGGCACCGGCTATCCCAACCAATTGAAAGAAGGTGAAATCTCCTTGTTCGGCCAAATGGCTTCCATCGTCGATGTGTATGATGCCTGCATTTCGGTTCGTTCCTATGGTGCAGCTACCGATCCCTGTCTGGTGATCCGGCAACTCTATGAGAAAGCGGGCAAGCAATTTCATATGGAACTGGTGCAGCAATTTATCAAAATCATCGGCATTTACCCGGTCGGCACGCTGGCGCGACTGGAAAGCAACAAGCTCGCCATCGTCATCCGTCAGACTCAGAGCCTGACACAACCCCTGGTGCGCATCGTCTTCGATCTTAGGAATAACTGTTTTCTGCCCCCTCAAGACCTGGATCTGTCGCGCCGACGCACGAAAATGGATAAAATACTGGGTCACGAGTCGCCGGAAAAATGGAAAATAAACCCTTTCAGCTTCATGTCACACGAACTGGCAGACAATTAATGGCCTTGAATGCCGGCCTGCAAACAGACTGTGATCCGCTGCGTGTAGTAGAATGCGGCGCGCTCCCTTACATGAACACCCCATGATTACTGTTAATATTAACGGCGAGTCCCGCCAATTGCCGGACGCCCTCCCTGTGACCACCTTGATCGAGCTACTGGGACTCACCGGCAAGCGCATCGCCCTTGAGTTTAACGGAGAAATTTTGCCGCGTGCCCGGTATTCTTCTCAATTATTATCAGAGGGCGATAAGCTTGAAGTGGTGGTTGCGGTAGGCGGCGGATAACCCAATAACAGGATATACACATGAACGACATACTTACTATCGCAGGTAAAAGCTACCACTCCAGACTGCTGGTCGGCACGGGTAAATACCAGGATTTTGCCCAGACTCAGGCGGCAATAGAGGCCAGTGGCGCTGAAATCATCACCATTGCGATCCGTCGCAGCAATATCGGACAAAATCCCAATGAACCCAGTCTGCTGGAAATATTGCCGCCTTCCAAATATACCTTGCTACCTAATACCGCAGGCTGCTACACGGCTGAGGATGCAGTGCGTACTTTGCGCCTGGCACGCGAACTGCTGGATGGACACAGCCTGGTCAAACTTGAAGTGCTGGGCGATCCGCAATCACTGTACCCGAATGTGATCGAGACCCTCGCCGCCGCCAAAACTCTGGTTGCAGAAGGTTTTCAGGTAATGGTTTATACCTCGGATGACCCGATTATCGCCCGCCAACTCGAAGACCTGGGCTGCGTCGCGATCATGCCGCTGGCCTCGCTGATCGGCTCCGGCATGGGCATACTCAATCCGTGGAATTTACAGCTGATTATGGAGCGGGTACAGGTTCCAGTCATCGTCGACGCTGGGGTAGGAACCGCCTCGGATGCGGCCATTGCCATGGAACTGGGTTGCGCAGGCGTGTTGATGAATACCGCAATCGCCGCAGCCGCTCAACCGGTACTGATGGCGGGTGCCATGAAACAGGCGGTGGAAGCCGGTCGTTCTGCTTATCTCGCCGGCCGTATGCCCAAGAAGCTTTATAGCGCCAGTCCCAGCTCGCCGCTGGCCGGCATTATCAGTTCTACGCGCAGCTAATCGTGTCAGACACGCATCGCCACATACGCAGCTATGTGTTGCGGCAGGGGCGCGTCTCTCCCGCACAACAGCGTGCCTGCGATGCGTTATTGCCGCGTCATGGCATTGCCTATGCAAAGTCGCCACTGGATCTGGCTCAGGCCTTTGGCCGGGAAGCACCCAAGATTCTGGAAATAGGCTTCGGCATGGGAGAAAGTACCGCTTTAATTGCACAGGCGCATCCTGAAAACGACTATCTGGCGCTGGAAGTGCATACCCCGGGAGTGGGTAATCTGCTCAAACTGATAGCTGCGCAACAGCTCAGCAATATTCGCATCATCCAGCACGATGCGGTAGAAGTGTTGCGCGACATGCTGGGTGACGCAACCCTGGATGGGGTGCATATTTTTTTTCCAGACCCGTGGCACAAGGCGCGGCACAACAAGCGGCGGCTGATCCAGGCGCCTTTTATCGCACAATTGGTCAGCAAACTGAAAACCGGCGGATATATTCATGCCGCCACCGACTGGCAGGATTACGCAGAGCAAATCCTGTCTGTGCTAGCTGCCGAGCCTTCCTTGCAAAATACTGCAGAGACTTACGCAGCGCGTCCTGCTTATCGCCCGCTTACCAAATTCGAGCAGCGCGGCATTAAATTGGGACATGGCGTATGGGATGTGGTGTTCACGAAATCAAAAATAGCTGCAACAAATCATTCAGAAATCGTTGGCCCAGTAGCGTAGGGGTGATGCGTAAATGGTCGCGTATCAGCAGGCCTTTTTGCTCGGCCAGTTCCAGTTCGCGATGCATCACATTTAAAGGTAGACTGGTGCGCTCCTGAAACAGGCTGCTGTCAAAGCCCTGATTCAGCCTAAGCGCGTTCATCATGAACTCAAACGCGAGTTCGTTGCGGGAAATTTCGTGTTCGGACTGAATATGCGCGGCTTGCTCCACTCCCGACAGGTAAGCCTGAGGCAGCTTTACTCGCGCCTGACGAATGATCTTGTCGGGAAAGCTCAATTTGCTGTGCGCGCCCGCCCCTATGCCCAGATAATCGCCAAACTGCCAGTAGTTCAAATTATGTTTTGCGCGCCGGTGATCCCGGGCAAAAGCCGAGGTCTCATAATGTTGGTAGCCTTGTGCAGCCAGCAACTGCTCGATATTCTGCTGCATATCGGCCGTCTGCTCATCATCGGGCAGCGGCGGCGGTTGGTGATGAAACCGTGTGTTAGGCTCTAGCGTCAGATGATAGCAGGACAGATGTTGAGGCGTATAAGACAGCGCAGTCGCTACATCCTGCAACGCTTGCTCCACCGTCTGCTCCGGCAATCCGTACATTAGATCCAGATTAATATTGCTGAAATGCTGCTGCGCGATTTCAATGGCATTTCTGGCCCCGGTTGCCGAATGGATACGCCCCAGCGCTTGCAAATGGGTATCGTTAAAGCTCTGGATCCCCATCGATAACCGGTTCACTCCCGCCTCACGATAAGTGGCAAAGCGCTGCACCTCTACCGTGCCGGGATTCGCCTCCAGCGTGATTTCGGCATCATGTGCCAGCGGTAACAACATACGCACCTGGCGCAATAATTCCTCGACGCTTTCACCGCTGAGCAGACTGGGGGTGCCGCCACCAAAAAATACCGTATAAATTTTACGCCCCCAAATCAGCGGCAAAGCCTGTTCCAGATCGCGAATCAGGGCTGCCACATACTGATTTTCCGGAAAGACTTCAGGCGAGGCATGAGAATTGAAGTCGCAATACGGACATTTCTTCACACACCACGGGATGTGTATGTACAAGGACAAAGGCGGCAAGGCACGAAAATTCACCGTTTGAGCGGCGTGCAGTGTAAAGGTATTCATGTCAAGCCTGCAATTTTTGCAGCAGGATGCGCAATGCCTTGCCTCGATGGCTGAACACATGTTTTTGCTCACGAGACAATTCTGCACTGGTCATGGCAAATTCTGGCAACCAGAACAGCGGGTCATAGCCAAAGCCATTGCCCCCCCGTTCCTGCTCGGCTACCATGCCATGCCATTCGCCTTCGGCAATCAGCGGTTGCGGATCATGCGCATGTCGCAGCAGTACCAGCACGCAATAATAATGCGCTCGCCGGTCAGCTACCCCCTGCATCTCCTGCAGCAGTTTCTGGTTGTTGAGCTGATCAGATCTTGGGTCTGCTCCTGCATAGCGTGCGGAAATAACACCCGGCGCACCACCCAGTGCGCTGACGCAAATACCGGAATCGTCTGCCAGCGCCGGCAGACCGCTTTGCTGACTGACATGACGCGCCTTGGCTAACGCATTTTCGATAAATGTACTATGAGGTTCTTCTGCCTCAATAATACCCAGTTTTTCCTGAGTAAATACTTCGATGTTGAGCGGTTGCAACAGAAACTGAAATTCACGCAGCTTGCCGGCATTATTTGAGGCGATGACGATTTTATCCATATCATGCCAGCGCCTTGCGTTGAAGCGCAATCAACTGTTCGATGCCGCACTTCGCCAGTTCCAGCAATTCGTCCATTTCGGCGCGACTGAAGGCATGACCTTCGGCGGTTCCCTGCACTTCTACAAAATGACCGTTGCCCAGCATCACCACATTCATGTCCGTGTCGCAGGCTGAATCTTCAACATAATCAAGATCGAGCACCGGTGTGCCCTGGTAAATACCGACCGAAACGGCGGCGATATAATCTTTTAGTGGTAGTTCAACAATCAGTCCTTTTTTCAAGAGCTGGTTCAGCGCGTCGTGCAAGGCGACGAAGGCACCGGTAATGCTTGCGGTGCGGGTACCGCCATCTGCCTGCAGCACGTCGCAATCAATCAGAATAGTACGTTCACCCAGCCTCTTCAAGTCCACTACGGCACGCAGGCTGCGACCGATCAGGCGCTGAATTTCCTGGGTACGTCCGGATTGTTTGCCTTTGGCGGCTTCACGACTCATGCGCTGATGGGTGGAGCGCGGCAGCATGCCATATTCAGCAGTCACCCAACCTTCACCGCTACCCTTCTGGTGCGGCGGGACTTTCTCTTCTACGCTGGCAGTGCACAGCACTTTAGTGTTTCCGCATTCGATCAGAACGGAACCTTCGGCATGCATGGTGTAGTGGCGGGTGATATGGATTTCACGCAATTGTTGGGGGGATCTTTGACTTGGGCGCATAATATTTAGAGAATAGTAGTGAGTGATGAATAGATTCAGGATATTTTTAGTATATGACAAACCGGTTGCGGGGTGTAATGGTCGACTGTGTCGGCTAAATAACGCATTGCGATACCGGTGGCGTTATCGGCTTGTGTTGCACCGCGCACTACTGCCTCTGCGACCAATCGATTCAGCACTGGTGCCACAGGCTCAGTGGCGAAGGCACAGGCAAGCTCCAGTTCAGTATAGCCCCCCCACAAGCCGTCACTGCATAGCAACAATACATCATCGAACTGAAGTGCAGTGGGTTTGCCAGACTCGACGTAAAACATATCTTCGATTCCGCCCAGACAATTGGTAATTTGATTGCGTTGCGGGTGAACTCGCGCTTCTTCAGAGCTAACTATGCCCCATTTAAGCCATTACTGTACCATCGAATGATCGTTGGTTCTGGCAATCACAGCACCGTTGCGCAACAGATAAAGTCTGGAATCTCCGGCATGCCCCCAGTAAGCAATGCCATCCTGAAACAGCGCCGCTACGCAGGTTGAGCCGGGAAATCCACCCAAAGCCTGGTCGTGAGCCACTTTCATGATGCGTTGATTGGCGCGGTGCATGGCGCTTGAAATAAAGGCAAGCGGATCGGCGATGTGCGGCTGCGCAATAGCTGCGAACGCTTCTATAAGAGTTTCAACGGCCAGGCTTGCTGCAATTTCGCCATGTAAATGTCCTCCCATGCCGTCTGCCAGCACCAGCAGCAGGGCCTCGCTGGAATAAGCATAAGCCACACGATCCTGATTATAGCGTCGAGAACCGATATGGTTGGCCTGATGTATAGTGAAATTCATAGGCGTAGAGGAAGAGGAGGGGGTGCAATCGTAATATAATGCAGCGCTCCAGCACAGCATTATTATTTGAAAGAAATGACGATGATACTCAGTATGACCGGATATGCTACCGCCAGTGCCGAATTAGCCAGCGGTTCTCTCACCCTTGAACTGCGTTCGGTGAATCATCGCTATCTGGACATCCAGTTGCGTATGCCCGATGAATTGCGTAGCGTTGAGAGCGCCATGCGTGAAGCAATCAGTGCAAAACTGCAGCGCGGCAAGGCAGAATGTCGTATCAATTTTGCATCGCGCGGCGCGCAAACGGGCAGCCGACTTAATCAACAACTGTTACTGCAACTCGCCGCCTGGAACCGGGAAGTTCAGGAGGCACTGCTGGATGCACAACCCTTAAGCGTAGCCGACGTATTGCGTTGGAACGGCGTACTTGAAACTCCCGGTGCTTCAGCAGACGAATTACGCGTAGCCCTGCTCGAATTATTAGAGCGAGTGTTGCAGGAATTTTCAGCTTCGCGTGGCCGTGAAGGCGAAAAACTCAAAGATTTCCTACTACAGCGAGTCGATAAAATCGAGGCTCTGCGCCTGGCGGTGATGCCGCATGTACCCGCCGCGATTGCTGCCTATGAACAAAAAATGCTGACACGACTGCGTGATGCGCTGCAAAACGTGCAGATGCAGGATGCCTGGGACGAACGTATCCGCCAGGAAATTACGTTATATGCCAGCAAGATAGATGTTGACGAAGAGTTATCCAGACTTTCCAGTCATCTCACCGAGATGCGACGCATCCTTGCGCAAGGCGGCCCGGTTGGCAAGAGACTGGATTTTTTGATGCAAGAATTGAATCGTGAAGCTAACACGCTAGGTTCGAAATCAGTAGATGCTGAAGTGTCACGCAGCGCAATGGAAATGAAAATTCTCATCGAACAAATGCGCGAACAGATACAGAACCTTGAATGATGTTTTTTACCGTATCACAGCATCACGCAACACCCACGAAAGCCGCTAACGGGCATGGCAAATTGCCACCCCTGATGATGAAACCCATCATGCCCGTTTCCCTCTCCCCATCCCTCTCCCGCAAGCGGGCGAGGGAGAAGACGATCGCTGCGCGAGTTTCACGTTAACCATGCGGCTTTGTCGTTTCTTGCTATTGCATCCGTCTCATGAAAGCGCATCATTGCCGGGTACCACCCGATGCAGTGCTGCACGTTTTGGTGGTACACACCAAAGGAGGCTGTAAAAGGGCGATTTATCAAATATGTAAATTCGCAACTGGATCAAGGCAAATGAACGCTTTGAGATGCGCAAGGATGGAGATGGGTTGTATTTATCCTTCAGGGAAAACTTTGCTACACCTATCTGGCGGTTTCGGTATCGCATCGCGGGCGCGCAGGGAAATGGCGCAGGGAAATGGGTCAGAAATGGGGTCAGGTCTAGCAAAGTAGCATATGTGCTACTTTGCTAGACCTGACCCCGTGATTCCCCGTGATTCTGACCCCGTGATTCTGGCAAGCATGGCTGATACTGTTTGACACGGTATGCACTGTCAGCGACAATCAAAATATCATGAGCGCCATAACCTTCGACACACAAGAGCTTGTCCGGGAACTCCGGACGGCTGGAATGCCCCAAGAGCAGGCAGAAGCGATCGTGCGCACAATCGTCAAATCGCATACCGACTTGGCAACAAAATCGGATATTGATACCAGAATGGCGGAACTGAAGCTCGACCTAATCAAGTGGATCGTCGGATTGATTCTTGGTCAAACAGCGCTGCTGCTGACTGTCCTGCCAAAGATTCTTGGGCATTAAGCCGTGAGCGTAATCACCTTCGATACCTTGAAATTCTCGCAACGGCTGGAAAAGGCGGGGGCTACTCGCGAGTATGCCGATGCGTACACTAAAGCACTGGCAGAAACATTGTCAGCAGGGACGCAGGAGCTTGCAACAAAAGGCGACTTGCGCGAGCCGAACGCCGAATTGATGAGAGAAATGAAGCTTAACCGTTGGATGATGGCTGCTGTAATCGGCTTGTCTATCGCAACCTTAGCCAAGCAGAATTTTTAAGGCGCACATCCAAATAATCCACAATAACGATTCATACTGTTTTTTAACAATCTACAACCTCATTTTGTGTGTACCAAGGCGTGTACCAAGAGAAAATAAATATTTATACATAACTTTTAAAATCATTGCGTTACACAGTAAGCGCTCCATAAACCCCAACCTATTCAGGATATCATTTCAATGATTAAATCCTGCATATGCAAATTCCAAGGCAAAAGCGCTTCCATCTCTTCCA
>CAIRBC010000234.1 GCA_903876685.1 uncultured Nitrosomonadales bacterium
GTAATAGCGCATCATCAATTGCAGGATGTAATTCGCCTGTTCCAGAGACTCAAAGGCGGGTGCATCCTCACCTTGTTCCATATCCCAGATCCAGGGTAAATATTCACCCGGCATGATGAGCTTGGGATTCAACACCAGCGAGGCAAAAAAGCCATCCAGGGTGGAAATATCCATGCAGTTTTCCGGCATCTCTTCCGACATCAAAAAAACATCCAGCGCATCAATTTCTTCATCGCTCAAGGGTTGTGTCGGGTTCATGGTAGGTTCCTTTTAAAATTAAATTAAATAGCACTGGCTGATCCGCTGCTGCAGTTCATGCTCTGGATAACAATTTGAGCGCCTGGCGGATACCATCCGAGACGCTGATTTCTTTGGCTAATTGTTTGGCGGCCCAATCGGCTTCCTTACTGCTGTAACCCAAGGCTTGCAGCGCATTGACGATGTCATTATTACTCAGGGTTTCCGTAGTGCCTGCGGTGACACTGGCACCGGTCAGTTCGAATTTTCCTTGCAACTCCAGCAGCAACCTTTCAGCGGTTTTCTTGCCCACCCCGGGAATCTTGATCAACCGCCCTGCTTCCTTGTTTGCAACCGCAAGCGCCAGATCATTCAGGCTCAAACCCGAAAGCACAGACAGCGCCAGCCTCGGACCTACGCCGCTTATTTTGAGCAACTGGCGAAAGGCGGCGCGTTCGTCGCTACTGGCAAAACCATACAGCAGATGCGCATCTTCGCGCACGATAAGCTGGGTATGCAGCACCACTTTTTCAAGTAGCGCGGGCAGGTTATAAAAAGTGCTCATCGGCACGTCCAGTTCATAGCCTACTCCCTGCACATCCAGCAAGATCTGTGGTGGATTTTTTTCCAGCAAAATGCCTGTCAGGCGACCAATCATGATTTTCCTTTAAATTAGCCTGCCGCGACTCATGCGCAGACCCTCGGTAGCAAATTTTCCCAGACCCATCCCGGCATGCGCATGACAAATTGCACAGGCCAGCGCATCCGCCGCATCCGGACTGGGACTGCCGGTCAATTGCAAGAGGCGCTTCACCATCAACTGTACCTGCTCCTTGTGCGCGTGACCGTTACCGACCACCGCCTGTTTTACTTGCAAAGCGGTATATTCAGACACCGGTAAATCAGCCAGCACCGCAGCGCAAATGGCGGCTCCACGCGCCTGACCCAGCAACAAGGTAGACTGGGGATTGACGTTGACAAACACTTTTTCCACTGCCACCTGTTGCGGCTTATGCTGTGCGATCACCACCCCCAGCGAGCTTAGTATAGTCTTGAGCCGTTCAGGCAATTCCCCATCCTTCGTCTTGATGCAACCACTTGCGACATAATGCAACTGTGAACCTATCTTATCCAGCACCCCGAAACCAGTGCTGCGCAAACCTGGATCGATGCCGAGAATCCTGATCCCTGAATCCAGTTGACTGCTTGCCGATTCCGGAATACTCATTCCTCGATAGCAGCGGTGGTATAGACCTCCTGCACATCATCCAGATTTTCCAGCGCATCCAGCAATTTTTGCATTTTTACCCCGTCATCGCCGCTAAATACTACTTCTATGTTAGGTTTCATGGTCACTTCGGCAAATTCCGACTTGTAACCTGCGGCTTCCAGTGCCTGTTTGACGCTCACAAAGTCATTCGCCGCCGTAATCACTTCAATACTGCCGTCTTCATTAGTCGAAATATCTTCGGCACCGGCATCCAAAGCTACTTCCATCAGACCATTTTCATCACTACCCGGAGCAAAAATCAGTTGTCCGCAATGAGTGAATAAAAACGCCACCGAACCATCAGTTCCCAGATTACCGCCATTCTTGGTGAAGGCATGCCGCACATCCGCGACCGTGCGCGTCTTGTTATCGGTCATGCAATCCACCATCACCGCTGCGCCATTAATCCCGTAACCCTCATAGCGCAGTTCTTCATAATTGACCCCATCGAGCTGGCCGCTGCCGCGCTTGATGGCATTTTCTACCGTATCCTTGGGTAAATTGTTCTCGCGCGCCTTTTCTACCGCCAGACGCAACCTGGGGTTGCCGGTCTGATCGCCCCCCCCCATGCGCGACGCGACGGTGATTTCCTTGATCAGGCGCGTAAAAATTTTGCCGCGTTTGGCATCCTGCTTGCCTTTACGGTGTTGTATGTTCGCCCACTTACTATGCCCAGACATATAATTCTCCAAAAAAACAGATAAGATGTTAGCTGATAGGACTACTGTGCGATGGTAACATTTACACGGCTGCAACCCAAGCCGGACAGCAATATTCACCGTTGAAAATCCAAACAGCGCCAGTTTTTGCTAATATATACCCCCCCGTCTCTGCATGATTCACATGAAATCGATAAATTGCATCATTGTTTGCTGCTTGCTGTTGACTGGTTGCGCACAAACGCCAGTGCGAACAGTACCAGAAGCTGTCCCTCAACCGGTAGAGACGCCCAAGCCACCCGTGGAAGCAGTTTTGCCCGCCGTCGAGTTAAGCGACGATTTGCTTTATGAATTTTTACTGACCGAAATCGCCAGTCAGCGCGGACATAATGCGCTGGCCGTTGAAAGCAGCGCGGATCTTGCCCAGAAAACCCGAGATCCTCGTCTGGCGCGTCGCGCAGCGCAACTGGCTTTCGAGTCCGGTGATATGAACCGGGCGATAGACTCTTTCAAACTTTGGCTGGAAGTTGAACCTGGCAGCCAGTTGGGGCAACGTATGCTGGCATCGCTATTACTGCGTGGCGGCAAGCTAGACGAAGCCCAGCAGGTGTTTAGCAAGCTGCTGGAAGACGATAAAGCCAACCTGGGCACCGATTTCATGCAACTTTACCAGATGTCAGCGCCGTACCCTGACAAACAGGCCTCCTTGAATTGGTTGCGTGAACTGGCGAATCCTTATCCGCAAGTGGCAGAGGCGCACTGGGCTGTGGCGCAACTGGCGTTGCAGGCGGGTTCAGACCCGCTTGCGCTCACCGAAGTCAGGAAGGCACGCAGCCTGCGTCCGGATTTGGATCTGGCGGCCTCACTGGAGGCGCAGTTATTGCAGAAATCGGAGCCGCAACAATCCCTGGAAACTCTGCGCCGCTATCTGGAAGACTATCCTGAAGCGCAAGAAATCCGCCTGCAATATGCGCGCCTGCTGCTGGAGCAAAAACAACTGGAACTTTCGCGTGCACAATTTCAGCGCATCGCTTCAGCCAGCCCGGATAACGCGGAACTGGCTTTTGCCATCGCACTCATTTCTTTGCAACTCAACGATCTTCCCGGGGCAGAGGCTCAACTGTTAGAGTCGCTTGCCAAAGGCAAGAAAGATCAGGATACGGTACATTATTTCCTTGCCCAGCTTGCAGAAGCCAAAGAAAATCCGCAGGAAGCACTTGCGCACTATCGCCTGGTTGCAGGCGGAGATCACCTGTTTGGTTCGCACCTGCGGATTGCATTTTTGCTGAACAAGCTCGGCAAACTGGATGAAGCCAGGGAATACTTGCAACAGTCATCGGCCGAGAATAACCAGCAGCGCGTACAATTGTTACTGGTCGAGGCACAGATGTTGCGCGAGGCAAAGCGTCAGCAAGAGGCACTTGAGGTTTTACAGCAAGGTCTGGTGAAGCTGCCCAACCACCCGGATTTACTTTATGAAACCGGAATGCTGGCGGATAGATTGGGCAAAACCGAACTGTTTGAACAGTTGATGCGACGAATAATCCAGAATAATCCGGATTATGCACAGGCCTATAACGCGCTGGGCTATAGCTTTCTGGAACGTAACGAGCGCATCCCGGAGGCGCTGACACTGGTTGAAAAGGCGCTGCAACTGGCGCCGGAGGATGCTGCCATCATGGATAGCGTAGGCTGGGGTTATTACCGCAGCGACCGTTTGGATGAGAGCCTGAAACTGTTGCGTCGCGCCTTCAAGAGCAATCAGGATCCCGAAATCGCCGCCCATCTGGGGGAAGTATTATGGTTGCACGGCGAGCATGAGGAAGCACGCCAACTGTTGCAAGAAACCCTGAAGACCCATTCAGGTAACGTGCAGTTGCTACAAATCATCAAAAAATATCTACCCTGATGCGACGACTGCTGCTGATTCTGATGTTGTACGGATGCACCACTGTACCGCCAGCCAGGCCACCTGCACCACCCGCACCCTCCGCACAGCAGTTCGCGATGAATGGTCGCATTTCCATTAACCAGCAAGGAACCCGGCAATCGGCCGGGCTACGCTGGACACATACCACGCAATCCGACGAGATACTGCTGCTGGCACCGCTGGGACAGACCGTAGCGCGCGTCTATAGCGACCAACAGCATGCCTCACTGGATAATGGCAACCAGCATTATCAGGCTGAGAATGTGGAAACCCTGATGCAACAACTGCTGGGCTGGTATTTGCCGATGGCGGGTCTGCACAGTTGGGTGCTGGGGCGGGAAGATAATGCGGCACCCGCCCTCATCGAGCGCGATCTGCACGGGCAGCTTAGCTTGCTGCGTCAGAATGGCTGGGAAATACACTACCTGCGTTATGCCGATACCCAACCGGATAGCTTACCGACACGCATGCAGTTAAAACATAACGGGATGGAATTGCAATTACTCATCGATGAATGGGATACCCCATGACACAGACCCTCAGTTGTCCGGCACCCGCCAAGCTTAATCTGTTCCTGCATGTGGTCGGTCAACGACCGGATGGCTATCATCTGCTGCAAACCCTGTTCCGTTTCATCGCCCTGGATGACACGCTGCATTTTACGCTGCGTGAGGATGGCAGGATCAGACGCCTGAATAGCGTGCAAGGCGTGCCGGAGGAACAGGATTTGTGTGTGCGCGCCGCGCGTCTGTTGCAACAGCAAACGGGTTGCACGCTGGGTGTCGATATAAGACTCGAAAAGCGCATCCCGCAAGGCGGTGGATTGGGGGGCGGCAGCTCTGATGCAGCAACGACACTGATCGCATTGAATCGCCTGTGGTCGCTGCAGCTATCCCGTGCCAGCCTGATGCGAACCGGTTTGCAACTGGGTGCGGATGTGCCAGTTTTTATTTTTGGAGAGAATGCCTTTGCCGAAGGGGTGGGCGAAGCCTTGCAGGCTTATACCTTGCCAACCGCCTGGTATTTGGTACTGTTTCCGGCCGTACAGGTGCCAACCGCAAAAATTTTTATGCATCCGGAATTGACACGAGACTCAGTTTGCCTCACAATGCGCGCCCTCAAAGAGCTACGGCAGAATGACAAGCTGCATAATGATTTGCAGCCTGTGGCTTGCAGGCTATATCCGGAAGTTGCACGACATATCTCGTGGTTACAACAGCGGACAAAGGCAATGATGACCGGCTCAGGCGCATGTGTATACGCTGAGTTTGCGGAACGCAGCCAGGCTGAGAAAATTTTGGTAGAATTGCCGGACGATATGACTGGCATAGTAACGGAAGGTTTGTTGCAGCATCCGCTGCACGCCTGGTTAGAAGATTAACGATGGGGAGTCGCCAAGTGGTAAGGCACCGGATTTTGATTCCGGCATTCGTAGGTTCGATCCCTACCTCCCCAGCCAGATTTCCATGCATACGACAGAAAGTGTGCGTCAAGCCCGCCAGCTGATTTTCTCGCTGCGTCGGCTTGTAATTTTTTTGTTTCTTTAAGGGATTGCAATTGTCTTACGATCACCTGATGGTATTCACTGGCAATGCCAACCCTAAACTTGCCGCTTCCGTAGCCCAATATCTACACATCCACCTGGGTCGAGCCACGGTAGGTCGCTTTTCCGACGGCGAAGTGATGGTAGAACTGCTGGAAAATGTGCGCGGCAAAGACGTATTCGTGTTGCAATCCACTTGCGCGCCCACCAACGACAATCTGATGGAAGTGATGGTGATGGTGGATGCGTTGAAACGCGCTTCCGCAGGTCGGATCACGGCAGCAATTCCCTACTTTGGTTATGCGCGTCAAGACCGGCGCCCGCGCTCGGCTCGGGTTGCGATTAGCGCCAAAGTGGTGGCAGATATGCTTTCCAGTGCAGGCGTAGACCGCTTGCTGACCATGGATTTGCACTCCGACCAGATTCAGGGCTTTTTCGATATTCCGGTTGATAATATTTATGCCAGTCCGATATTGCTGTCGGATGTATGGAAAAACAATTATCCTAATTTGATCGTGGTGTCTCCGGACGTAGGTGGCGTGGTGCGTGCCCGGGCACTGGCCAAAGAACTGGAAGCGGATCTGGCCATCATAGACAAACGTCGCCCCAAACCGAATGTCGCCAAGGTGATGAACATCATCGGCGATGTAGCCGGGCGTACCTGTCTGATCATGGATGACATGGTAGATACGGCGAACACCCTTTGTGAAGCCTCAAAGGCACTCAAGGATAAAGGGGCTACCCGCGTGCTGGCATATTGTACGCATCCGGTGCTGTCGGGTCCCGCCATCGAGCGCATCGAGAATTCCGCGCTGGACGAACTGGTGGTTACCGATACCATTCCGCTGAGTGAGGCCGCACGCAACTGCAGCCGCATACGCCAGCTCAGCACGGCCGAATTGCTGGCTGAAACCATCCGTCGCATCAATAATGAAGAATCGGTGAGCTCCTTGTTCACCGAATAAGGAATCGCTGCAGTACTGCGACAATCATTTTGGTTGCCGCAAATATGAATCGTCTGGTCGCGGACGATTCTTTTTTTGGAGAACGACAATGTCTATAGAAATTAATGCAACAACCCGCAAAACGCAAGGTACGGGTGCGAGCCGCCGTCTGCGTCATTCCGGCCGCGTGCCAGGAATTGTTTATGGCCTGGGCGAAGTCACGATGATCGACATCGATCACAATGAACTTTATTACAAACTTCGTTCAGAGGAATTCCACGCCTCCGTGCTGACACTGAATCTGGATGAAAAAAAGGAATCTGTGCTGTTACGCGATTTTGTAATGCACCCGTTCCGCCAGCAGGTTCAGCATATCGACTTGCAGCGCATCGACATGACCAAAAAAATGCATATCCGGGTGCCATTGCACTTCTCCAATGCAGAAATTGCACCGGGTGTTAAAACCGGCGGCGGCAAGATCAGCCATGTGATGAATGAACTGGATATCCTCTGCCTGCCAGGGGATCTGCCGGCCTTCATCGCGGTCGATCTGGGGCATATGGAACTGGGTCATTCGATACATGTGGCCGATCTGAAGCTGCCCAAGGGCGTAGAAGCCGCTACACACGGCACGCATACCGTCGAGGCAGTCGTGGCGACGGTGCAAGTACCACGCGGCGCAGTTGAGGCAGCAGCAGCGACTGAAGCGGCAGCTGCACCTGCGGCACCGGCTGGCAAAGCCCCTGCCAAGGCGGCACCGGCTGCGAAACCAGCTAAAAAATAAGGTTCTACGCTGAAATTCAGGATTTATGACGGCCATACGTCTGATCGCAGGACTCGGCAATCCCGGGCGCGAATATGCGGCCACCCGGCACAACGCCGGTTTCTGGTGGATAGATGAATTCGCGCGCCTGCAAAACCTGAATTTCAACAACGAACCCAAGTTTTTTGGTCTGGCTGCCAGGACTCAGTTGAACGGGCAGGAAATACATCTGCTGAAGCCGCAAACCTTCATGAATCTGAGCGGGCGTGCAGTCGGCGCACTCGCTCAGTTCTACAAAATCTCCCCGAATGAAATCCTGGTAGTACATGATGAGCTGGACTTGTCGCCGGGTGTGGTGCGCCTTAAAACCGGTGGTGGACACGGCGGACATAACGGCCTGAAAGACATTATGGCGCAATTGGGCAGCCGTGATTTCTGGCGGTTGCGCGTAGGCGTAGGTCATCCCGGAGAGCGCAGCGAAGTAGTAGCTTATGTCTTGAACGAACCGCGCCGCGAAGAACTTGCGCTGATCGACGCGGCACTACAGCGCTCCTTACCCTTTGCGCCGCTGATTATCGAAGGAAAACAGGAAGCGGCCATGCTTAAACTGCATAGCGCGTAAGTTGCACTTACACACAAAATTTTAAATACACTATAAACGGTGCGCAAGCGCACCCTACGATTTTGTTTTTTACGGTTTAATTTAATGATTTTTTACGCCTATATTCGATTTGTACGCAGGTCATTTGATCTAAATCAAAAAAGAGATTTTCAAAGCCTGCCTGCTCATGCTAGGATTCAATATCCCTGTGACAGGGTGTATAAAACTAAATTTGGGAGTGTATGTTATGAAAGCATTTTGGGTAGGTATCGCAGCAGCGGCACTACTATTGGCAGGTCAAGCGAGTGCTGCTGAGGTTGAAGCTGGCAAATTAGCGTTTGAGACGTCAATTTGTAAAGGTTGTCACGCTTTGGAAACGGCAGGCTTTGGTCCATCCATGCTGCTTATAGGCCGAAAATATGCCACCGTTGAAGGTGCCAAGGAAATTATGACCAAGAAAGTCAATAGGGGCTCCAGAGGTCAATGGGGACCCGACAATGCAATGCCCTCGCAGAAGGGTAATATCAGCAATGAAAATCTCAGCGCAATTCTGGATTATGTATTGTCCTTGAAATAATTGCATCGATAAACCTATGAAGCCAGCCGCGATGCTGGCTTTTTTAATGAATTAGCCCGCTCCTGCTCACCGGAACGAGCTGGTTCTGTGACTCTCGGTTTATTGACTCAGCCCGCGAAGATACGATATTCCACTTCGAGTGTATGACTGCATCCGGGTGCCAGTGTGAGCGAATTTTCAAAGGCGTTGGCAGATTCCACACACAGCATTTCGCGCCAACCCTCCGGTTGCCCGAGATCCCCCATTCTTTGCGCCTTTGCGGTCCAGGGTGTCCATACGACGGTGGAAAGACTGCCTGACTTGCTAACCAGAATGCGCCGCTGCAATATTTCGTCCATAATCTCACATGCTGCGGCAGTGTTGATGTAAACCTGGTCAGTCTCTGCTGAAAAGCGAATAGTCTCAGCTTGTTTTTTCAAGGTGACTTCGCCGACGGTATCCCAATATTGGCTGCCGGCCAAGCCGCTGATAGAAGCCGCAGCGATATCGCCAATCCTGAAGTAGCTATGCAGCGCTTCACTATAATGAAAATCCGAACTTCCCGCATTAGTGGTGCAAAGCGCCATGCGCAAGCTTTCACCGACGATGACGGTCAAGCGCAGCGCCACGGCACTCGTAGCCTCGGTGTTCATGGCCAGCACCAACCTCGTTGCAGACTCGATCACCTGCCAGGGTGTGGTGCGGGCGTAGCCATGCATACCTAGCCCAGCCGGATGCGCGCCAAACCACGGCCAGCATATCGGCACGCCGCCGCGTATCGGCTTGCCGGGTTGCAGCCTGGCATCAGGTGACAGCCATAATACCGGTACCTCACCGGGATTCCAGGTCATCAAATGGGCGCCCTGTAAACAAAGCGTCGCCGTTGCAAATTCTGCGATAATCAGGCCGCTTGCATGCGCTACAAAGCGTAATTGTCCGGAAATACCAAATTTTTCGTTCATTGCTGCAGGTGTCATGTCAATTATTTCCTTAGCTACGCAACGCTATGATAAAAAAAGGGATGCTAACCGCATCCCTTTTTTGCTACATCCCAAAGGGGACTTGGCTTGAGCGCTTACTCAACCTTTGCCTTGGCGCGCATATCGTCTACCGTCTTCTTGATTAATTGCTGTTGCAGACGCTGTTGCAATTGTGGCTTGGCTTCATCAAGCTGTGGCAATTTCAGGTCGCGGGTATCGTCCAGCTTGATCACATGCCAGCCAAATTGTGTCTTTACCGGCTCCTTGACGATTTCACCCTTTTTCAGGCTGGCCAAAGCCTCGGCAAAAGCAGGCACGAAAGTGCTCGGTACCGCCCAATCCAGCGAGCCACCCTGAGATGCTGAGCCGGTGTCTTTGGATTTTTCTGCCAGCTTCTCGAACTTTGCCGGCTTTTTCTTATCACTCAACTGCTTGATAATATCCTTGGCTTCTGCTTCCGTTTCCACCAGTATATGACGTGCCTTGTATTCCTTGTTGCCCATCTTGGCCTTCAGGTTGTCATATTCCTGCTTGAGCTGATCATCGCTGATTGGATGGGTCTTGATGTAGTCCTGAACAAAGGCTCCGACCAAAACTTGCTGCCTGGCCAGTTCCAACTGCTGAATGACTTCGGGATTTTTATCCACACCCGCCTTCGCGGCTTCCTGCACCATGACTTCAAGATTGATCATGTCATCCTTGATCGCCTTGCGCAATTCCGGGCTATCCGGCTGACCTTGCGAGGCGGCTGCCTTGATGCGCAGGTCAATGCGCGACTGAGGAATGGAAACCCCATTCACCATTGCTGCAGATTTTTCTTCGGCATAGACGGAATTAACGACTAATGCGCCCAGAATTGCCATTGCTGCAAATTTGCCTTGTTTCAACATTACGAGTCCTTATCTATGAATTGAAAATTATTAACTTTTTTACGCTCTTGGTGTCGCAGCGCGTGGAATTAATGAATCTGAGATTTTTCCAAGGGTGGAATATATCATAGGATGCTGTAAAGCCGCTAATTTCCTAACAACCGATTCACTCATTCCTTCACGCCGGCAATACTTTCCTGAAGGGTTGTACGCTGACCTGACGATATACCCCTTCAGCCAGATAGGGATCGGCATCCGCCCAGGCTTGTGCCGCAGGTAGTGAAGCAAATTCAGCGACGATCAGGCTGCCGGTATAGCCCGCCGCACCCGGATCCAGTGCATCCACTGCGGGGAAAGGGCCCGCCAGCAGCAACTTGCCCTGTTCCTGCAATGCGTGCAGACGCGCCAGGTGGGCGGGACGAGCCGCAATGCGTTTGCTTAGAGTGCCTGGTTCATCTTGCCCGATAATTGCATAAAACATTAGTTATTCTCCTTTTTTTCTTCGATATATTTAGCCAGCCAGGCACTTTGAGCCAGAATGAACAACACCATCAATCCGGTGAAACCGAATAGCTTGAAATTGACCCAGGCATCGGTGCTGTAATTAAACGCCACATACAGGTTGACGAAACCCAGTAACGCGAAAAATACACTCCAACCCAGGTTAAGTCGGTTCCATACGGCTAGCGGTAATAATATTTTGTCCTGTAGCAAGGCGCGAATCAGATTCTTTTTGTACCAAACATTGGAGATCAGCAAGATGATACTGAATAACCAATACAGCACAGTGGGCTTCCACTTGATGAAAGTTTCGTCATGCAGCAGCAGGGTTGCGCCACCAAATACCCCGATGATGCCAAAGCTTACCCACAGCATGGTATCGACTTTGCCGTGCCGAAATTTGCTCCAGATAATCTGGGCGATGGTCGCTGCAATTGCTACGGCCGTAGCAACATAAATACCCTGAAACTTGAAGGCGACAAAAAACAGGATCACGGGGAACAGATCAAACAATATTTTCATGATTTCAGCTTCTATCCAGTGCCAGCGAAGTGGAGTTGATGCAATAACGTAAACCGGTCGGTTGGGGGCCATCCGGAAATACATGTCCTAAATGAGCGCCACAGCGCTCACAACTGACTTCCACGCGCGCCATGCCATGACTGTCATCATCACTTAACTCAATATTCTCAGCCTTGACGGGTTGCACAAAACTAGGCCAGCCAGAGCCGGAATCATATTTGCTATCGGCATCAAACAGCGCATTTCCGCAACAGATGCAGCGATAAATGCCTGGCTCATGGCAATCATAATATTCGCCACTAAACGCCGGTTCCGTGCCACATTCCCGGCAGACCCGAAATTGCTCGGGCGTGAGTTGTTCCTGCCATTGAGCGTTGGTCTTGTCTATTTCGTCCATCTTAACTGTCCTCTTATAAAACCTCGCCGGCATGATCGGCAAGCCTTGAGCGTTCTCCACGCATTAACGTGACATGGCCACCGTGCGCCCAACCCTTGAAACGATCCACCACATAGGTCAAACCGGAACTGCCTTCGGTGAGATAAGGCGTATCAATCTGTGCGATATTGCCCATGCACACCACTTTGGTGCCTGGACCTGCCCGTGTGACCAAGGTTTTCATCTGTTTGGGGGTGAGGTTCTGTGCCTCATCTATGATCAGATATTTATTCAAGAATGTGCGACCACGCATGAAATTAAGCGATTTAATCTTGACCTTGGAACGGATCAGGTCGCGGGTTGCCGCTTTTCCCCAATCGCCCGCTTCCTCGTCGGCTTTGTTCAGCACATCCATATTATCTTCAAGCGCGCCCATCCAGGGAGTCATTTTTTCTTCTTCGGTGCCGGGCAAAAAGCCTATGTCTTCGCCGACCGGAACCGTCACGCGGGTGATAATTATTTCTGAATATAATTTTTTTTCAAGGGTTTGCATCAGGCCTGCCGCCAGTGTCAGCAAGGTTTTACCGGTACCTGCCTGACCCAGCAAGGTGACAAAATCGATTTCAGGATCCATTAACAGATTAAGTACGAAACTTTGCTCGCGGTTGCGCGCGGTAATACCCCACACGTTGTTTTTGCTATGGGTATAATCGATCAAGGTGCGGAGCAACGCGCCTTTATCATCCTGCTCCAGCACCACCGCAGAAAAAGGCGTACCGCTATCCAGATAAACGAACTGGTTGACAAAAAATGCGGCACACAACGGACCGCTTAGCTGATAATAGGTAAAGCCTTCTTTTTGCCACGACTTCATGTCCTTGCCATGCGTTTCCCAGAAATCCACCGGTAACGGCAATACCCCGGTATACAGCAGGTCACTGTCTTCAAGTACCTTGTCGTTAAAATAATCCTGCGCTTCCAGACCCAACGCTCGCGCCTTGATACGCATATTGATGTCTTTACTGACCAGAATCACCGGGCGTTTTGCTTGCTGCTGTTGCAAACCCATCACCACGCCGAGAATCGCGTTGTCCGCCTTACCCAGTTCCAGATTTTGCGGCAATTCATGTTTGATGAAGCTGGTCTGCAAATACAGCCGCCCGGTACAGTTTTTGTGCGCGAGCGAAGAGAGTGCTATGCCATCTTCAATCCGGTGCGGTGCATCGCTGACGATTTCATCGAGAAAACGACTAGCCTGACGGGCGTTACGGGCAACTTCAGTCATGCCTTTTTTCTTGTTGTCCAGTTCTTCCAGTACGAACATCGGCAAACATATATCATGTTCCTCGAAGCGGAACAGACTGGTCGGGTCATGCAATAATACGTTGGTATCGAGCACGAACAGCTTGGCAGGATTTTTCTTGGGTGACGATTTTTTTCTGGCAGCAGGCATGGTATTTCCTTAGACGATATTTTTTACAAAATCAAGCACTTGTTGAGCATGACCCTCGGCTTTCACCGCACGCCATTCCTGCAGCAACCTGCCATCTTTGTCAAACAAAAAAGTGCTGCGTTCAATCCCTTTGACCTGTTTACCATACATCATTTTTTGTTTCATCACACCAAACATATTACAAACCGTTTCGTCCGCATCAGACAACAAAGGGAACGGAAGTGCATATTTAGTCTTGAAATTTTCATGCGACTTCAAGCTATCGCGCGAAATTCCTGCCACCTCGCAACCCGCCGCTTGAAAAGCCGGATATAAATCGCGAAACTGCAGTGCCTCCGAGGTACAGCCAGGGGTATTGTCTTTGGGATAAAAGTATAGCAGCTGCTGTTTGCCGCGTGCAGCGAAAAGGGTGAAGGTCGAACCACCAGTAGCTGGCAAGGAGAAATCATCACTATTCATCATTATCCAATCCGAACAAATTAAAAGGCTGGCTTGCAAAATGGCAAGTCAGGACGGCTACGAAAGTGCGGCAAATTTAGAATCAGGCCTTAGCTCTGGCACAATCAGCTGCCGGATACAATTTCTACCGCCATGCTTGGCGCTGTACAGTGCGCGATCCGCTATCTCAAGCAGATCAGCGGCAGCACTATTGACCAGCGACTGACAGGTGGCAATGCCGATACTAATGGTGACATGATCTGCAATCATCGATGCAAGGTGTGGAATATTCAGGCCGATAATCGCCGAGCGCAGTTTTTCCGCGACTATTCTGGCTCCATCTACGCCAGAATCTGGCAGGATGATAACGAATTCTTCACCACCATAGCGCGCCAGCACATCGGTAGTCCGGTTCAATTGCGTTTTAAGCGTTTGCGCGATGGCAATCAAAACCCGGTCACCTGCCGGGTGTCCATATTCGTCGTTATAGCGCTTGAAATAGTCCACATCCAGCATGATCAGCGAAAGCGGGATCTGCAGCCGCTGTGCGCGACCCAGTTCGACCGCAAAGCGCTCATCGAAAAAGCGCCGGTTGTTGCTGCCGGTCAACGCATCTGTAACCGCTTCCAGGCTCATACGCTTTGAATAGGATTGCAGTACCCGTTCCCGTTTAATGGAAAGACTGGCATCGGTTATCTGAATCAGACACAGCGAAATTTCATTGCTGAGGGCGATCGGCGAAATGGCAATGGATTGTTGAAGGCGATCCTGCTCTAACGGAGTGATCGGCAAAGGATAAAGTGGCAGCGGCGAACGATGCAGCGCATTTGAAAGCACGATAGGCAACTTATGTAGCGATGCATTTTTAATAGCTGATTTGAAAGCGGCGGACAGGCCCCCTGGAAATAGCGACTCCAGCGATCGCGATACTGCAAATTCGCAGGGAATGCCACTGTGCATGGATATCCATTCATTCCAAAACAACACCTTACCTGTACTGTCGATCAGGATCAGGCCGGAATTGATACTGTCCCAAATTTTGCCCACTAATTCCTGTTGTTCAGGAAAAGACAGTTTTTGCATTAAATGAAACATCTGAGTCAAATGCCTGAGATGAAGCGATCGATATGAGAAACCAGTTTTTGTAAAGACGAAGTGCTCAGCAAGAATACCAGAAGCCCCTGTGAATGACGGTTTTCGATAGATAAATCAATATGCAATACCAGCATCAGCGGCTGATTTGCGTCCGAAATTATTCCCCGCAACACCCCGTCTGTGTCACCGATAGTATAGCTGGGCAGCGAACTTTCTAGCGTCAGGTTGAGCAAATTTGCTATCGAGGACAGGCAGGCATTCAAGATGATATTACCTAGCTCGCACATGGCTTCCTGTTCAAATTCAGCCACATCTTCTATGCTAACCTGAGATCCCATCATGTCATGCACAATTTCCAGTGCACGTTCTTCGGTAAACAGCAGCATCGCATCGGCACTGAACGGCCCGCTGAAACGTTGCTTGACCGCCCCCAGACGCAGACTGTTCAGCGTCAAGGTAGCTGCGTTTATTTCCGATGAATTGTAAAGCTGCAGGCGCGGCACCGACAACTGCACTTCATCGCAGACAATTTCGGAGAGACTGGCAGCGGCGCGGCCGGCACCTATATTGAAAACTTCCGTAAGCCCGTCTATTTGCAACTCGGACAACCAATTCATTCCTTGCCCTCAAAAAAACCTAGCGCCTGTGCCACGCTCTTTTCAGTGACCGGCTTGCCGACAAATTTGGCACCCAGTGCAGCGGCGCGTGACTGGTGGCTTTCCTGAATATTGGCCGAAAAAATTACAATGCGGATGCCTGGATATTTGGTCAGGATTTGCGCCGCCGCATCAGTGCCGATAAGCCCCGGCATGTTAATGTCCATGGTACAGTAATTAGGTGTGTCGCGATCGACAATTTGCAGCGCTTCGTTGCCGCTGGCGGCTTCGATAATGATCCATTGCGGATATTTGGCATGCACGAAGGTGCGAATCATCATACGCGATACGCGGCTGTCATCAACGATCAGCAATGTTTTGATAGTGTTTGGCAATAAAACCTCCTAATTTCTGAAATGCTTGCTGCAGTATCATTCTAGCGTATTTTTGGATCAAGCCGACAATTTTCAGTGCAATAAAAAATCTGGAAAATAGCAGGCAATTTGGAAAATTTTTTTTAGTTAATTATTCTGTTTGACAAGCAACTCAATATACAATTACATTGGATACGCAATACCGTATTTACGCTCAGACATATCCACTATTTCAACTAAAAAACAGGAGAAAGCATGTCCAGTATCGAATCCGCATTGAATGAAATTCGTGTTTTCCACCCTTCAGAAGAATTTGTCAAACAGGCCAATGTTTCAGGCATGGATGCCTATCTTGCGTTGTGCAAGGAGGCGGAAGACGACTATCAAGGCTTCTGGGGAAGGTTGGCGAACGAAAATATTGCATGGAAAAAACCTTTTACCAAGGTGCTTGATGAAAGCAACGCCCCTTTTTTCAAGTGGTTTGAAGATGGGGAATTGAATGTTTCCTATAACTGCCTGGACAGACATCTAGCCACCCAACCGAAAAAAACCGCGATTATTTTCGAAGCCGACAATGGTGCAGTCACCAATATCAGTTACCATGAACTGCATGCTCGCGTCTGCCAGTTCGCCAACGGCCTGAAATCCCGTGGTATCAAAATGGGCGACCGCGTCGTTGTCTACATGCCGATGAGTATCGAAGCAGTGGTTGCGATGCAAGCCTGTGCGCGCATCGGTGCAATCCACTCGGTGGTATTCGGCGGTTTTTCCTCCAAGAGCCTGTACGAGCGGATACATGATGCAAAAGCCTGTGCGGTGATTACCTCCGATGCGCAAATGCGCGGCGGCAAGGTAATTCCGCTCAAACCGGCTGTTGATGAGGCGTTGACACTGGGTGATTGCAGATCGGTGCATAGCGTGATTGTTTACCAGCGTGCCAAGTGCGATACCGCATGGAATGCCGAACACGACATCTGGTGGCATGACCTGATCGCAGGTCAAAGCGAAGTCTGCGACCCGCAATGGGTAGGTGCCGAGCATCCGTTATTCATCCTTTATACTTCTGGTTCCACCGGTGCCCCCAAGGGTGTACAGCATTCCAGCGGCGGTTATTTGCTGATGGTGAAACTGTCCTTGCAATGGGTGTTCGATTACAAGCCTACCGACGTTTTCTGGTGCACCGCAGACGTGGGTTGGATCACGGGTCACAGCTATGTTGCCTATGGGCCGCTGGCAATGGGCGCAACGCAGGTGATTTTCGAGGGTGTGCCGACCTACCCCGATGCCGGCCGTTTCTGGAAAATGATTCAGGATCACAAGGTAACCACTTTCTATACGGCACCTACCGCCATCCGTTCGCTGATCAAGCTGGGTGAAGACCTGCCCGACAAATATGACTTGTCCAGCCTGCGACTGCTAGGTTCGGTAGGCGAGCCTATCAATCCGGATGCCTGGATGTGGTACTACAACAAAATCGGTCAGGCACGCTGCCCGATCGTCGATACCTGGTGGCAAACTGAAACCGGTGCGAACATGATTGCCCCATTGCCAGGTGCCATGCCGATCAAGCCCGGCACCTGCACGCTGCCACTGCCAGGCATCAAGTCTGGTATCGTCGACGAAGTCGGTCATGACGTACTAGGACAGAATGGGGGTTTCCTGGTAATCAAGCGCCCCTTCCCATCGCAAATTCGCGCCATCTGGGGTGACCCTGAGCGCTACAAGAAGAGCTATTTCCCGGAAGAAATGAATGGCTATTATCTGGCAGGGGATTCTGCACACCTGGACGAAGACGGTTATACCTGGATCATGGGTCGTATCGACGATGTGCTGAATGTTTCAGGACACCGTCTGGGCACGATGGAAATTGAATCTGCCTTGGCCGCTCATGAATTGGTTTCCGAAGCAGCCGTAGTCGGTAGACCCCATGACATCAAAGGCGAAGCCATTTCAGCCTTTGTGGTACTCAAGGGTGCGCGTCCTGAAGATCCTGCAGAAATCAGGAAAATCGCTCAGATCCTGCGTGACTGGGTCGGCAAGCAAATCGGACCTATCGCAAAGCCGGATGAAATTCGTTTTGGCGACAACCTGCCCAAGACTCGTTCCGGCAAAATCATGCGTCGTCTGCTGCGCACCATTGCCAAGGGTGATGAAATTACCCAGGATGTTTCAACCCTGGAAAATCCAGCCATTCTGGAACAACTGAAGAACGCAGTACACTGAGCAGAGGACTGAAGACTGAGGACAGAGGACAGACTGCGGCAACTGCCCTCTGTTCACTGTCTTCTGTCCACTGCCCTCTGCCCCCTGCCCTCTGCCCTCTGTCCTCTGTCCTCTGTCCTCTGTCCTCTGTCCTCTGTCCTCTATCCTCTGTCCTCTGATACTGTCTTCTGAATACTGATTGACCAAATTGCAACGTAACGGTAATATTCGGGAAATCTTCATTCTGCTGGAACGATGCTAATGCCATTGATACGACTGTTATTTTCTGCACTGCTTGCAATTTTCATTTCGACTTCGAATGTTTATGCGGAAGAACTGCTGGCACTGATTGAATCGTTCGACATACCTGCTGCCCCAATGACGCTCGTCACAGCACGTAATATTGAGCTGGAACTACTCCAGGACAACCAGCTTGCCATACACGATCTTTGGACGCGCATCCGCAATGGCTATGCCATGAAGGAACTGGATAGCCCACTGATTGCCAGGCACGAAAAATGGTATGCCGCTCGCCCCGATTATGTGGCTCGCATGACGGATCGTGCGCGTCGTTATTTATATTACATTACGGTCGAAGTAGAACGACGCGGTATGCCCAGTGAAATCGCCCTGTTGCCGATGATCGAAAGCGCCTTCAATCCTGCTGCCTATTCAACCGGTCGAGCCTCCGGAATCTGGCAATTTATCCCCTCTACCGGCAAGGATTTCGGGATGCAACAAAACTGGTGGTATGACGGCAGGCGCGATGTCATCAGCGCCACTAATGGTGCCCTCGATTATTTGCAAAAGCTGCACGGCATATTTGACGACTGGGAGCTGGCACTGGCCGCCTACAACTGGGGAGAGGGAGCTGTACAGCGCGCACAGGAACACAATCGCCGCCGTGGCTTGCCTACGAATTACGCGAATTTGAAAATGCCTGATGAGACCAGGAATTACGTACCCAAACTGCTTGCGGTAAAAAACATAGTCTCCAATCCCGCCAATTTTGGTCTGGTACTGGAAGATATTCCGGATGCACCTTATTTTACTGCGGTGTCCACCACAAAACGTATCGATGTGAAACTCGCTGCTCAACTGGCTGACATTTCGGTCGCTGAATTTTCAGCCCTCAATCCTGCGCACAACCGTCCCGTCATCCTGCAAGGCAATGATGTGATTTTATTACCGGTAGCCTCCGTAGAAACCTTCAGAGCCAATCTTGAGGGTTATGAAAAGCCTCTGGTCAGCTGGCAACCTTATCAACCCAAGAAGGGCGAACGCCTCGACCATTTGGCTCCCCGCTTTGGTCTTTCATTACAAACCCTCAAATCGGTGAATGGTCTGTCTCTTCAATCCCAAGTCAGTACCGGCCAAACCCTGCTGGTGCCGACCGGTCATGAAGATAATAGTACAGAGGGAGAATTTGCCGCTTTCAATATGCATCTTTCCCCATCAGCATCCACTACCTCCACCACTAAATATGTGGTGCGCCGGGGCGATACTCTGGCTAGTGTGGCGCGTCGTTATCATGTCAGCATTGCCAGTCTGAAACAGTCGAATGATTCGTTGAATGCAATACATACCGGGCAAACGCTAACCATCACGCAATCATCCAGACACATTTTACACTTGGGCAAGGCACCAGGACACCGGCATAAGCTTGCACAACGAAATACTGCATTAAAACGGGCTAGCGCAGGGGTGAGCAGCGGTCGCCGCAAAGCTTAGAGTTTTGGTGTTAATTTAGCCGAAAGTTTGCCCCAGTGTTGGTATCCCTTCCACACGCGCCATCCGGCCTTGAGTAAGCTGAATGCCCCATGACGGCGAATCACCAACAATCCGGTTACGCTAGCCAGTAGCACAGGATGGGAACGCAGAAAATTCAGCACAGTCAAGCTTTGATCAATCAGAGTCACTGGCACTTGCCACTGTCGTTCGATTAGTGCGAGATCCGCCCTTTGCGAGGCGATTCTGGCGAGCAGTTCGCCGCGTCGCTGTTGCACCTCGAACATAGCCTGCTTCATGGCTTCAGTTGCTCTCTGTCTTTATGCAATTCTGCCAGACTGGCAGAAAAGAGTTGCGACGGTGACTTGCTACGCAACTGCAATGCCAGTATCGCACCAGAGCCGAAAAAAAATATACTCAATACACCCAAGATCAGCAGTCGATGCTCATCATTCCAGAACAGCACCACGATAAATACCGTGAACAGCAATATTCCCATTCCTAAACAAAATAGTGCCGATAAAGCAAAAAAGAGCATCTGCATCAAGCGCAGACGCTCCTCTTGCCACTCATTCAGCAAAAGTTCAAGTCGGGTCGTCGCGATGGAACTCAGGGTAGACAGCAAACGTCTGATTGACTCCATCAGGCCTGAACTTGAATTTTTCACTTTTTAACGACCACGCGAAACCAGCAGTCCTATGATCAAACCGACTCCTGCGGCTATGCCTACCGCTTTCCAAGGGTTATCATGCACATAGTCGTCGGTTACCCGTGCCGCCTGCCTGGTTCCGGCGAGCACCGCCTCTTCAGCGGCGACCAGTCTCTCTTTGGCGGCAAACAGGCTATCCTGAATACGCTCACGCGCCGAGGACACTTTTTCACCCGCCTGACCTGCCGTTTCACGCAATAATTCCTCTGCATCCGCGACCACCGCACGTAAATCCTGCATAAGTTTTGCTTTGCTGACTTCACCTTCTATGCTCGATTGTAAGTTACTCATTATTTGCTCCTTATAGATGGAAAAGAATGACTTCAGGTTGCTGAAATTTTCCGAAATATTCCTGAATACAACTGCTGTTTTAATACATGCAAGCCGTAAAACCGGTGAGATTCTAACATTTTCAAATTAAAATATGTATTTGTATTAAACAATCATGAAAATTTACCTCTTCCACTGTTATCTACCGCTGGAAAATTCGCACCTGGCCTAACGGGCATGGCAAATTGCCACCCCTGATGATGAAACCCATCATGCCCGTTTCCCTGATGAACCCACTAGCCACTCCACTAGGTTGCCAAAAGACA
>CAIRBC010000235.1 GCA_903876685.1 uncultured Nitrosomonadales bacterium
AAGGGAGCCCGCCGAACATGAGAATGACATGAATACTAACCTCAAATGTAATAATGAACTGGAAATTGCCCAATTTATACGTGAAGAGGGATCGATTGTTTATTTTAATTTTGTAATTGCATAAAGTGTAAACCGAGAAATGAAGGATGCCTCAAACACCCTCAAAAAACCTGTCAAATACTTTTTGAATTATTTTTGATTTTTTATAAGGGGGGGCTAGTGGTTACGTGTTATCTTAAAATTGATTGGCCTCTTTCATCGCGCTAGAGTGGCTGCGGACGCAGGTTCGATTGCGGATTTGGGAATTGAACCGACGTCATTGATATTGACTTATAGGCTCTAAACACAAATCTTCGCCGAAAGAAATAACAGAAGTGGGTTATCTGGAGATGCCTCGAAGCCCAAGCGTTGATAGAAGACAGATGCCCGTAAATCAATTGCATCAACAAATAACCCGATGCCTCCAGCCTCAGTAAAGATTCGTCGTGCCCGGTTAAGAGCGTCAACCAGTAGCAACTCGCCAAGGCCTTTGCCCTGGTATTGTCCATCAACAGCCAGACGGCCCAATCGTACTCCTGGAATACGGTGTGGCAATTTCTTTTGCCATACCGCCGGTAGATTACGGTTTTCTAGCTCGGCCAAGGTTAGTGCATAATAGCCACAGATAAAATCAGGTGCTTCATCGCGGACTGCAACAAAGGTCTTCGATAATCCTTTGTCTTGATGCTGACGTGCGACCTGCTTTAACCAATTGTTCAGTTCATGGCGTCCGCAATCAAACATATGCCGATTATGATCACCAGCTAAAGGAAGAATCTGCATCGTTTCGCTTGGCTTTCTGGTAACGCTTCATAGCAGCCTTTAGTTTGGCATTTGGCTTGGGGGGATTTTCAATCAATTCGAGCAGCCAATTCCAGTCACGAGGCGAAAGTCGAATGACCTCTTCTCGCTCGATAACGGCCTGTGCTTCTTTCAAAGCCGATTGAACCAGAAATTGGTTGACTGTTGCCCCCGTTAGTTCAGCAGCTCGGCACAGTGTTTCATAGACTTCATGGGGAACACGAGCACCGATACGATCATGCTTGGCAATAACGACACCCATCATTTCACTCCTTAATGCAATCACAAGTAGTCAGTCTATCACTGTCGCCAAATTGACGCCATTACATTTTTACTGCCAGCACCAAATCGATTGCCATTCGGCTCATATGATGTAGCTATACAACCATACAATTCGAAAAATCCATTGAATTGATGACCGAATGATGCTCTCGATCAGCGATCAAGCAGATGATTGGCAGAGATGCGTGGTGTTTGCCTTTTCCTGCTAAACCTCGCGAAGCTAGAACGCTGGACAGATGGCACCTTTATGGGGTCGTCTGCGCGAGCGTTGTAACTCCCTCTCTCACCCCAGATGAACTACAATAGACCTTACGCAAACGCCCGCCAGACCTCAATTTGGTGGGCGTTTTGTTTGAAAAATCGTAACTACTCAGGTACCAATCTGTAATTGATACTTAGGCGAAGCGAGGTTGTGTTGGAGCGCCCTTGAATGTTTGGACAAGAGCATCAAAAAGATTGGCATCCTGTTTTTGAAGGGTAGTAAGATAGGTTCGAATAGTACAAAAATTAGCAAGACCTGCTTGAGTGCGGAAGCCCCCAGAAATTTTCTGCTTCACTTTCATCATGCGCATGATTTGTTCAGCGAGGTTGTTTGAGAAAGGGATATTATGATCAGTCATAAACGGCGCACGCCTTTCTCCTGTAATGTCTAACGGACATGGCAATGATGCCACCCCTTGTAATGAAACCGCCATGTCCGTTTCCCTCACCCCATCCCTCTCCCGCAAGCGGGCGAGGGGGAGTAAGTCGCTACGCGAGTTTCACGTTAAGGACAAAGACCCATCTATTCCGCCAAGCTGTTTTATACGCTGTAACAGATCAGTAGATGCTTTCTGCTCTTTAGGCACTCCTTGAACCTTTACAGGCTCAAGATAACTTGCAATCCCTAACAGCGATGACCGGATGTCCTCGTTTTTACCCTTGAATTGCTTGGCTATTTTTTTGAATAAGTCCGGTGTTCCTTTTCCAGCCTCTAGCACCGACTTAGCTTTGCTAATGGCCATTTCCAGGTTAACACCCATTTCTAGCATTTTTGCTGCACGCTTGAATTTAGTAAGTTGCCCTATAGTTTGGCTTAACGTATCCTTGAACTCGTCCTTTGTGCCTTTCACATCTGAATTATTGTCGTCTGCTACTGTTCGATCCGCCTTGCCACTGTTCAAATGCTCTGCCCATGTGTCAGAGATTATCTTGCGCACCGCATCAACCTTGTCGGTAAACCTCGTCACGGATGGGATAGGTTTCTTTCCTAGTAGGTCGCGATCATGCAGCCCTTGGATCGCACGAGTAGAAGCTTCCATGAAGTGGTAGGCGAACTGGCGGAACACGTTCTGGTCTTACTGCTTCATCTCGCGCCAGAACTGGGGGTCAAGCACAAGAGCGCCGCTAATATCCGCCATTGTCTCACGCTCACCTTTGTCAGTTGAAACTTCAGGTAGCGTTGATTTCTCTGTTTCTGTCCTATTTTTCTGCTCTTCCTGCCTGCGAGCCTCTACCGCTCCATCGCGCAGCAGCGGTAGAACAGAAGTACGAATGCGTTCAAATAATTCAGGGTTTGATTTCTCAAGCTGATGCGATGCTTCATGCAGAACAACTGATAAACCTCCGTATGGAGCGTCTTCAGTTATGTAGGACTTCCCGTTGTAGGCAGCTCCTTCAAAGGTGTTGTTTGCGCTGACGATGATTGGCCTGTTGCCGAAGATTTCTCCGATTGCTTGGCTAAGTCTGACATCGCTTCCCAATCCTCCAGCAGGAGCGTCATGCACGGCCTTGACTGGTAGTTGTCCGTATTCTTGCAGATACGAATTAAGAACTCCTGTGTCTCGTTCAGCGGCTGCTCGTTGTTCATCTGTTGGTGTCTCCAGTATTGGACGGAACATGAACCCCCCGCCTTCGGGTGATGGAACGATATCTACCCCAGTCAGTCCGTTACGGTATTTGGAAATTTCAGCCTGTATCCGCGTTTCGTAGGTTTCCGGCAAGGTTTCATCCCGTGGAAACTGTACACCATCCACCACTGTTTGTGCAATAGGTTGTATCTCAGTGATACTTGGAGTTTCAAACGCTTGTGTTTTAGCCCCGTCTACAATCTGTTTGGCTGCTTTAATCGCATCGTCGGCATTGGTTGTGGCATTGACCCGCTTCATCCAAAGGCGTATCAGCCTCTCCAGCTGGTAGTATGGCGCTAAGCTTGTCTACAGTAGAATTACCGGTAGGCGCTGCCTGCTGCCCACCACCCGCTGGTTGTACATTTGTTGCTATGGCTTTTACGGTATCCTGTGGGCGAATAGATGCCGGGTCGTAGGACGAAAGGTTTAGGGAATTGAGTGCGGCATCGCTCGTATCAAACTGCGATCCTTGAATATTTTTATCTAAAGCACTTCCGATTTGACGTGATGGAGACCCGATACTATCATTAATTTTACTAGCTGCTGTTAGCATTCCGTGAGGAGCACCCATAGCACCTGAAAAAGCAAGTGCATTCAGTAGCGCACCGATAACTAAACCCGAACCACGAACACACCAAGCCGCTGGTGCTGGTATAGGCTGGCGGTTTTCTTTGCGTGACAAGTAACGAAAATGTATTTCATCACCCGATGACAAAATACCAAGGCAGAGAAACGCATCACCTGAAGACCGGCATGGATGCGGAAGTCCGCACCAGTCCGCACCGGATCAGTCATGACAGAGGTGCGGACAGGTACGCACTGGGATCGACGCAGAAAATTATCTCGCCGTCTGGATCAAGTCGGTTATGTCGGTTTTGTCGGTTATTTTCAGCCAGGATGTAAAACAGGCAAAATTCACCACCACCGTCAACCCCGAACTGGAGGTTAGGCGGAGCGCATCTTCAAAAAACCATCATGGATGCAGGTAGGATCATGCGGCAAGCTGTGGAGTAGTGAGGTTATTACTAAGGTGTGGCGGCGTAACCCTGCTGGCGGTAAGGATTGAAGTGCAAAAATATTTGACGATATAAGTAAAAGGCGGACATACCAAACCTGGGCAACCTTGAGCTGAGATCGGCATCAATGCAGACCTAGTGCTGAACAAAATATTCTGATAACTATATCAAACTTTTTTGCCGGACTTTTTTTACTTCTATTTACTGCTGTAAGTGCTTGATTCTTCTGGAGGCGCGAGCCGGAGTCGAACCGACCTACACGGAT
>CAIRBC010000236.1 GCA_903876685.1 uncultured Nitrosomonadales bacterium
CGCCGCGACTCAGGCAAATGTTCGGCATTAATCATAGCGCCCAATACCGCGATGACACTCTCGACAGCGAATGAGATCAGCGATATACCGTTAAAAAACGAACTTATCCCGGTTAATAGTTTAAACCGAAAAAATCAATTTTCTTCAGGGGAATAACCTCATCTATACCTGCCAATTCAACGGATACAGCCTTAATGCCTATTATCGGCAGGTGGTTGAGAAATCTGAGTAGTTCCGTGCAAATTATCAGTTTGCGGCACCCCTGATTGAGCAGCGTCACTCTCTTCCTCTTCAGCCTCACCTCCGGGCGTCCCACCATCATGACTAGCGGCTTCTTCAGCTTTTTTGTTCATCACGATCATGCTGATGCGGCGATTAACCGGGTTCAGCGGCTCCTCCTTCTTGAACAGTACCGCAGAAGACAATCCCACCACACGAACGATTTTCCCCTCGGCCATACCACCCGCAATCAGTTCACGACGCGATGCATTGGCTCGGTCTGCCGACAACTCCCAGTTGCTGTATCCCTTATCACCACCGCCATAAAGCGCTGCATCGGTATGTCCGGAAA
This sequence comes from uncultured Nitrosomonadales bacterium, assembly GCA_903876685.1. Classification (GTDB taxonomy): domain Bacteria; phylum Pseudomonadota; class Gammaproteobacteria; order Burkholderiales; family Gallionellaceae; genus Gallionella. The sequence continues at coordinate 572 of CAIRBC010000236.1, forward strand.
TACTCAGTTTGTTGGGCACTTCATTGAGCATCAGCCCGATTTCATGCAAAATTTCACGGGTGTAAGGCTCCAGTTGCGCACTACCGATCTGAAACATGGGGCGATTTTTTTCATCCACAATCTGAATACGCAACCCTTCACTGGTAATATCCAGCAAAATCTGGTTCTTGAATTGCTGCAATTTAGCATTACTATCGATGGCTTTTTCGATGCTGGCTTTGAGCTGTTTAAGCTTTTGCATCTCCTGATCGCGCAACAAGCGCTCAAGCGCCTTCTGTGCGGCTTTCAGGCTGACCATTTTCTTCTCTGCCGGCACATCCGCCTGCTTTACCTGACCTTGTATGCGGGTGAGATCTTTACCACCACCCTTGAGTATGCTGGTGCTATCACCTGAAGTTGTCCCGGCACCCAGCGCGACTTTCAGTGGCGTCTTGAAATAGTCGGCAATACCCTGCAAATCACCCTTGGCCGTCGAACCCAGCAACCACATCAGCAGGAAAAATGCCATCATGGCGGTCACAAAATCGGCATAGGCAATTTTCCAGGCGCCGCCATGTGCTCCGGCAGCGATCTTCTTGATGCGCTTGACAACAATGGGTTTTTTGTTTTTATCTTCCATGGTGATCAGAGGACAGAGGACAGAAGACAGAGCACAGACATCTGAGGACTGACATCTGAGGACTGCGGACAGAGGACAGAGCGTGGTGTGACACAGCGCAGTCTATCTGAAAATGTGGCGAAGCCTGCATAATTTCTAGCCTCAGTCATCGGTCTGCTGTTTAGCGTTTTTGTTTGACATGCTCTTCCAGTTCCGCGAAACCTGGCCGTTCTGAAGAACTCAACACCTTACGCCCAAATTCAACCGCCATCGCCGGCGCATAACCGTTAAGGCTGGCCAACAGGGTGACTTTGATAACATTGAATATTTTGGTTCCCTCTTCTGCCTTTTGCTCCAGCGTGGTAGCCAACGGCCCGACAAAACCATATGCCAGCAAAATTCCCAGGAAAGTGCCCACCAGCGCATGAGCGATCAGCATCCCCAATTCTGCAGGCGGAATACCCACTGATTCCATGGTATGCACCACACCCATCACCGCCGCGACAATACCGAAGGCGGGCATCCCGTCACCGAGTTTGGCAACCACATGTGAAGCCACCATTTCTTCGTGATGATGGGTCTCAATTTCGATATCCATCAGATTTTCGATTTCCATTGCGTTCAAGTTTCCGCTGACCATGATTCGCAAATAATCAGTCATGAACTCAATCACATGGTGATCATCGACAATTTGTGGATATTTTGCAAAAAGCGATGACTCTGAGGGGGATTCCACATCGCCTTCGATAGACATCAGACCTTCTTTGCGAATTTTCCCCAACAATTCGTACAACAAGGCCATCAACTCCATGTAGATTTCCTTGTTGTATTTAGGTCCTTTCAGCGTCTTCGGCAAATTCTTCAGGGTAGCTTTGATGACTTTGCCGGTATTTCCAACCAGAAACGCGCCTACCGCCGCCCCCCCGATCATTAGCAACTCAATCGGCTGTAGCAATGCCGCCAAGTGACCTCCGGCCATCGCAAAACCACCGAAAACCGACAAACAAACTATCACATAACCTACAATTACCAGCATGCTCTCATTCCCAGTTTACCCTCAGCACAATTGTGAGCTCTAAAAAATTGTTGTCATTTTAAATTAATTTGCTCTGCTAGTGAGCAACTTTGCAGCTTATATTTCGATCTGCTAACGGGCATGGCACCCTGCCGCCCCATAGGATGAAACCCGCCATGCCCGTTCCCCTGATAAACCCACTAGCCACTCCAC
>CAIRBC010000237.1 GCA_903876685.1 uncultured Nitrosomonadales bacterium
ACGCTGCAATATTATGATTATATTGATTAAAATTTGGTACTTGTTAAACTCCGGCTAAAGCAACAGCTACCTTTTCAATAAAATCAGGCAACGTGAATTGCTTGGTACTGATATTAATGGCGAGCGTTAAATCGCACATTTTATTATTGCTGCTCCATAAGGCAAGTTGCTGACAAGCGGCTTCCAGCACCCAATCATCGATGTCGAGAATCAATGCATTTTCTTCGGCAATGGACAAGAACTCAGCTGGTAAAACCACCCCGCGCAGCGGATGAATCCAGCGTAACAGCGCTTCTACCCCTGCGGGTCGATTACCGTTATCCACCTGAATCTGATAATGCAAATGGAGTTGATTCTGCGCAATAGCCAGGTGCAGATCATTTAACAGTTCAGCACGCAATTCCACATTATGCTGCATCAGCGTATCAAAAAACCGGACTGCATTTCCGCCTATATTCTTGGCTTTATACATAGCCATATCCGCATGCTTCAGCAAGACATTGACCGGTAGCCGGCAACCCAGATACAGGCATACGCCGATACTGGGTGAGCTGTGATGCTCATGCCTGTTGAGCAAATAAGGTCGAACCAGCGCTTCCCTGATTTTTTCAGCAACTAACCCTACCCTGTGCGAAGCCTCCTCCTGGTCGTTACTGACATCTTCAATCAGTATTACAAATTCATCCCCGCCCAGTCTTGCTGCAGTATCTATTTCGCGCAGGCAGGATTGAATACGGGCAGCGACCTCAATTAACATCAGATCGCCACAATCATGACCATAGGTGTCGTTAAGTGGCTTGAATTTATCCAGATCCAGAAATAATAGGGCGCCGTAGCTATTGTGACGTGCCGAAATGGGCAAGGCGTTACGAAAGCGATCCAGAAACAAGCGACGGTTAGGCAGCTTGGTGAGCACGTCATAGAAAGCCAGGTTGCGGATTTCTTTTTCAGCCTGCTTACGCTCGGTAATATCCCGAACGATACTCTGCAACATTATCTTGCCACCCACCTCTATATGATTCAGGCTGACCTCTGCATCAAAAAGTGTTCCGTCGAACTTTTTAAATTCCCATTCAAAAAACTGGGGAACACCGGTGAGCGCCGTACTAATTTTTTCAAGTATGCTATCTTTTGAATTACGCATATCCTGCTGAAAGGGAGGCGAAAGTTCATAAGGTTTTCGGTTGAGTATTTCCTCGCGCCTGCAGCAAAACATTTGCTCGGTTTTTTGGTTGCAATCGATAAAGGTATCCTCCGTCATGATTAAAATGGCATCGTTCGCGTATTCGAATATGGCCCTGAACTTCGCTTCACTTTGCTGAACTGCCTGCTCGGCCAGTTTACGCTCAGGAATATCGGTGAGAGTGATGCGCACCCTATCACCCGCATTCATGCATCGGCTATCGATATGGGCATGAAAAGTAGAGCCGTTACCCCGTTGCAGTACCAATTCAAGCTCAGCACTCCCTGGATGTTTCATGATGCCCCTGTAAAAACAGTGCCAGCGATCCCGATTGTCAGTAGCCACAAAAGACAGAAAGCGCCGGCGCAACAATTTTTTGCGCTCCACACCCAGCAGCGTGGCACCGGTGAGATTCGCCTCCACAATTACGTCTGAATCAGCAAGCGTAAGATAACCTATCGGTGCAAATTCGTAGAGATCCACATAACGGTCATGGGATTCCTTGAGGACAATCTGAGCTTGTCGCAATTCTTCGTTTTGCATCTCCAGTTCGATTTGATGCACGCGAAGCTCATACAAAAGTTCTTCGGCAGGGCGAAGCTGTACAGTAACCTCAGGAGCACAGGCAAGCAATTTTTCTGCGCTTGAGCGCAATAATTGCAAGTCTTGTCCGGTTGTATTTTTGTACACTACGCCTCCTTGCCGCCGCAAGCTTGCAGGATTGTGCTGTGACAGGAAAATTTTTACAGCAATGATGGTATTTTCTTGAGGAGCTTGAGCCTGGATGACACTCTTTCTACAGTATAGCCAGCTTGATAATGATTGCGCATCGGAAAATGCTGATTTAGCGCAAACGTCAGATTATGGCGCAAAAAACGCGCTAACGGGCATGGCACACTGCCGCCCCCTATGAGGAAACCCGCCATGCCCGTTCCCCTGATAAACCCACTAGCCACTCCACTTTGTTGCCAAAAGACAGCAAGCCAGTGGCGGGTTATCTCCCCATCCCTACCCATGAACCTCCATTTCGTAGGGTGCGCTTGC
>CAIRBC010000238.1 GCA_903876685.1 uncultured Nitrosomonadales bacterium
AACACATCGTTGAGTTCAAAGGGCATCATTCGGTCGAGAAATTTGCGACTGAGGTCTCTCCCCATGCAGCAGCATCCCGCATCATACCAGTCCCACCTGAATCAAGTTGACTTTCCTTCTCCTTTAATCCTCACAGACTGAAGGCTGGGGTCAGGTCTTTGAAGGCTGGGGTCAGAAGGCTGGGGTCAGGTCTTGACAAGAGGTTGGGGTCATGACGAGGTTGGGGTCAGGTCTTGACAATACGGTTTTATCTCCCCCTTTGATTGCATTGTCAAGACCTGACCCCGGCATGCGAGCTTCATCGCTACTGCGCCAGGTGTTCGTCCAATCAGTTTTGCCAGCTGGATAATTTCAGGGTTTCTGCTGTGTAATTTCAGGGTTTCTGCTGTGTAATTTCAGGGTTTCTGCTGTGTAACTTCCCAAATGGAATTTGGCAATATAGGTTAAATGCAAGCTTGAGCTGCATTTTCGTCCAGCGATTTGCAGTCATGATGTCTAGTAGCACTTTAACTGCTTCCGCTACCAGTGTATTTCTCCCTAATTATCTATCTTGGAATAAATTCTTGTAATTACTACCGGTATACATCACGCCTGTTGCCAAGCTGCACCACAAGGACGTACAAGACACCGTCCTGTATGTCACAAATCACCCGGCAATCACCAACACGGTATCGCCATAAGCCGCCAATGGACCAGTCAATGCCTTGCCCATATTGCGTGGGTTATTTTCTCCGGCAATACGCTCATCCATGTAATCGACAATGCGCCTCGCAACCTGCTTGTCGAGCTTCCGAAGCTGATCACTAGCCGTAGCGGTGTAATCAATCTTCCAGACCAAGGTCTCTCCTTATGTCAGCGGCAGAATGCACCTTTTCCTGCCCCTTGCGAACACGTTCCAGCACTTCTGCGGCTAGATAGTAGTCCTCCATCCCTTCAATGCCTTGCTCAATTATTTCTCTCAAATAATAAGCTTTGGTGCGCCCCGTATGCGAAGCAAGAAAATCAAGCCGTTGCTCGGTTTCCTGAGCAAGGCGTACAGAAGTAGCCATGATAAATTCCTTTGTTGAATACGTGCATTCATTGTATCGCAAAACGGACTATCTTGCGAACTGCCTGGGTTGAGCCTTCACGGTAATTTTGTTCTCACGCCTCTTGCGGTTTAGTTATTGAGTTTTTTGTCATTCGCAAGTAGTCAAAAACGAGACGAGTAACGCATCGCTGGCGGTGGTATGTGCATTGCATGGGAGCGTGTCTAAAACACTGCTAGCCATGCTGCACGATCACTTCGCATAGAACTGTCAAAAATGCAGTTCTCTCATCGTCGTCCCAATAAATAGCCTAGCGTGCATTGCCACGAGAAGTGCCATGATAGAACGTACCGGGATATTCAATACGTAGAGGACGAGACATGAAGTGATGTTATGGAGAATAAACCGCATTATCAAGACCTGACCCCGGCATGTTTTTTTAAAGAAGCCAATTTCTTTCATTATGATAGGTATCGTGGTCAGTTCTAACATTCCAATATTTTTCTTGTATATTGAAAATTTTACACTGATATTTATATTACATTTTTAGTGCGTCAGAGCCATTTATTCCAAGCTAACTGTTGCCTGAACAGAATCGTAAAGCGTTCGAATTCCTTGCGCATCCCGTTCGATTAACCCCGCAGCAACGAGTGCCTCTACATCGGTGTATACTCTTTTGTAATCTCGATTGATTGCCCGAGCCAAAGCAGCGATACTTATCTCCTGTTGACGATGCAAGTGCTTCAAAATTTCGAGTCTTTTTTGTGATAAGGTCGCCATCATTGCACCCAGACTGAAAAATGAAAGGTGGCGTTCTTCTACTTGCTGTCCGTTTTCAATTTGTTTCCAGGCGGCGATAAAACGCTTGCCCATATCGTCGATATCACCAACATGTAATTTAACCTCACTCATACCTTGCCTCTTGCCTTAGCAACATCACTCAGAAAATCCGCCATTAATTGATCTACTGACATAAACAAATAGCTCTCCTCATGCTCGTCGATATGTTTATGGTCACCTTTACCACGTTCGTTATCATATCCAATGATGCGCTTTCTGGGAAAACCGTAAAACAAACTATATTTCAGCGTATGTTTACTCCCAGAAACAGAACTCGACAACTCCCAAATGGACATTTCAATAATTGAACCATCAGGGTAAGCAGATTTATCGTGGAATGCGAGTCGAGATATCATTATATGGCGTAGATTGCCATAAGCTCCACTAATCGTCAAGGAGATATTTTCTAACGTGGCTGCGATCAGTCAGTTCTAATATTTAAATTGCAAAACAGGCTACAAAAATATACCTAAAATCCTCTGTTACCCTACTCCAAGCCATGTATCCTATAGTGGATCCAGTTTTTAGGACAATAGTTTAAGATGTGGTCTGGTAAATAAGGATAAGCAAAAATGAGCGAATCGAAGTAGAGGAAAGTTCACACGCCCGAGTTCGAGAACAGGTCTTCCTAACGAGATAGCTACCTGGATTTTTTTGTTTTCACTGCTTTTAAAGCTTAAGATGTAACGTGGATCATCCTTCGTTTTAGTTAGCTCAAAGTCAGTTGAATACAATTCGAGAGAGATAGCGTCATCCTTATTTGCCAAAAATGATTGGGTTGCGTGAAATAACTGTTTATATTTAATTTTAGCAGCATGTCGATGGAAATATTTATATATCACGATGTATGCCTTTCAAATAGCACTGCAAAGAATTTTATTTCTGAAATTTCTCATGAACCCGATGCCGAAAGCTTTGCTTCGCATCAAACCCGTGACTTAATACTCTTTCTTTATCAGTCAATGGCGGTGCCC
>CAIRBC010000239.1 GCA_903876685.1 uncultured Nitrosomonadales bacterium
AACGTCTGTTTCAGCTATTTTTTGATCGGGATTCAGGTGCACAACGCGAACAGGTTCCCAGTTTCGAACATCACCGCTCCATCGCCCTGGGTGCTTGGATTGAGCTGCCTTATAGACTATGGTACGTTTGCTCAATAAGTCTGTATCGAGGGCGCTATGGCGCTGTGCTGGGGTCACAAAGCGTATAGCACTGTGTCGATGTTCATGGTTGTACCATTGGACAAACTGACCAACCCACTGCCTTGCAGCCATCAAAGACTCAAAAGCTTTGCTTGGATAAACGGGTCGATATTTCATAGTCCTGAATAGCGACTCCGAGTACGGATTATCATTGCTCACAGCTGGGCGACTAAATGATGGCGCGACTCCCAATGCTTGCAATGTAGCCAGCATGGTGGCGCCTTTCATCGGGCTGCCATTGTCAGAGTGCAGTATTACCTGGTTTTGTTCAATGCCTTCACACACGCAAATGTCGCGCATTACTTCGCCGGCCAATTCACTACTTTCTGAATCATAAACCTGCCAGCCGACAATTTTACGGCTAAAGATATCTATGAATAAATACAGGTAAAAATAGATACCCATCACCAGTGTCGGCAAATAGGTAATGTCCCAGCTGTATAGCTGATTCGGCGCAGTAGCGCTGAGTGCACGCGGCTTGTGTCGACGTTGCGCAGGGCGATCAGCACCACGATGCTTAAGCATATTCTCCGCTCTCATAACGCGATAGAATGTTGATTCAGATGCGATATATACTCCACGATCGGCCAATATCGGGACGATCTGACTCGGCGGCAAGCTGCCGAATTCTTCGGAATTCACAGTATTCAACAGGTGCTCGCGCTCCAGTTCACTAAGCTGATTGGTCGGGATTTGCGTCCGTTCTGGACGCTTATCACCGCGTGACTGATCGGATTGCCAGCGCTGTAAAGTGCGTTCGTTAAGGCTAATAACCTCACATGCACGATCCTGGCGAGCCCCTGAATCCATGGCTTCCTGTACCAGGGTGATGATCTGGCCGCGCTCTGCAAGTGAAGTCATTTGACCTCGTCCTCCCAGAGCGCGCGGAATTTTTTTTGGAGGATCAGTAACGCTGCTGCCTCCGCCAATGCGCGCTCTTTGCGACTGAGTTCACGCTTAAGTTGATCGTTTTCATCCTTCAAAACACGTATTTCGCGACCACAAGATGCCACTTTGGTATCCGCACAAAAAGCTGTTTTCCAGCTAATCAGGTGATGGGCAAATAAGCCATGTTCACGACACCACGCCTGTAACGGCTCGCCAGACAAGGCATGAGTTTCATGCAACGCGACCAATTGTTGTTCAGCAGTCCAGTCCTGCGGGCGACGCTCTTTTCCGTCCGCTGACACGCCAACTGCACTAGATTCCTTTCGTTTCATCCAATATTTTACCGTATGTACATTAACGTTCAATTCTTCGGCGACAGACTTCACCGTCCGATTACCACGAGAATACACCTTGACCAAGGCTTGCTCGATAAATGCTTCAGTATACTGATTTGCCATTGCTTACTCCTCAACTCAAAATTAATTATTTGAGGCGGCAACTAGTCTGACACAGGGGGATAGCGCCCTGCGCAACCCAATATACATCGGTGAAATTAGCCATAAGGGGCAGGTTTTCCCTGGTCAGCACGAAGCCATCATCGACCGCTCCCTGTGGGATCAAGTGCAGTCCATTCTGGATAGGAATAGTCGCCAGCGTGGTAGTGAAACTCAGGGATTATCAAAAACTGATGTCTTATTACGTGGAATTCTGTACGGCCCCAGTGGTGAAAAAATGTATCCAACCTTCACCAATAAGTCCGGAAAACGCTACCACTATTATATTTCCAGGTCGGAACAAAAGTTTGGTGCTGCTGAAAAAAACTGTCAGCGCCTCCCTTGCTGCACTGTGGATGAGGCGGTACTGGAGCAGGTGAAATCGATCATAAGCAGTCCAGAAGCGATACAAGCTGTATGGAATCAGCTTCAGGCAGATGGCACGGACAGTGGTAAATCTGCCGCCACAGCATCGTTGTCGAGATTGTCAGATGTATGGAACATGCTATTTGCGGCAGAGCAGCACCGCATCGTCAGATTGATGATCGAGCGGGTTGATCTGGTGGCATCCGGCATATCTGTGTCATGGCACAAGCTTGGCTGGCTGGAATTGATCGGCGAATTTAAATCCATAGGTAAAAAAGCCTTGCAACTGGAGGCGGTATGAACTCCAGCTTAATCCAATTGAAAAAGCACGGCCAGCGGATGGTAGCAGTGTCCGAGCACTTTGAGTTAGCGCCGCTATATGACACTGCCTTTTTGAAAGCCTTGGGTCGTGCCTTCTACTGGCAGCACCAGATTGATTCAGGCAAAGCAGAAAGTGGCGCAGCCATAGCTTTGCAGGAAGGGATGCATAAAACCAGTGTGAATAATTTTCTCAGGTTGGCACTGCTGTGCACAGACATCGTGAAAATGCTCATGGAGGGGCTGCAGCCGAGGAGCATGACGCTGCATTGGTTTCTCAGAAATAGCTTTCCCATAGGATGGGAGGAACAATTGCAGTTGATAGCGGATGATGTGAGGTAATCATGCCAGCAAGAGGAATTGCCATCGTAGGCAAAGCAGACCACAACAAGGTGCCAACCCCAGCGGGCGGCGTGGACAACATGGTCACATTCATCCCTTGGAGGTTTATAAAACGCGGGGTGAGGAGGCAAATCATTACGCCCTTGTCAGCTCCAGACCAGTTCGTTGCCGAGGCGGTGGAGTCGAAGCCTGCCTCCGATTCTGCACTGATTCGTGCACTCGGGCTGGCCTACTACTGGCAACAGCTGCTCGACAAGGGCAAAGTAAGCAGCGTGGCCGAGTTGGCAATGCGAGAAGGCGTTAGCAGACAGCGCGTGTCGCTGATTTTGGGGTTGACGCTGTTGGCACCCTCCATCGTTCAAGATCTGATGTATGGCACGACACCAACACGGCTGTCGCTGCATTATTTTAAGCGGAATCCAATGCCGCTGGACTGGGATGTGCAGAAGGAGCTGATGTTGATTCAGCGTGATGCGTAGCCATCCTCTATTGCAATAATGTTATGCTCAACGCTGTCACCATCAACCACCCTGTGCAGAAAAGCATAAGAAACACGCCACCGCTGTTGCTCACAGAGCAAGGTGACAGTCTTGTCGTTGAGCCGAATGACCTGTCCGATTCGCTGCTGCTGGTTGCGATCAATGAAACCGATTACGTCACCTATTGCAACCTCATTACGTCCTAGTCCGTGGGTTTGTTGTTCACGAATTTGTACATCCTGTCCATCCAGATTGATGGCAACATAGGGAAGCAACCAGCGCTTCCCGTCGTTTAGATCAAGAATGTCTGCCTGCTTGCGGCGCATCTCAATAATCTTCCCATGACGAAGCGCATTAGTCTGGTAGTCAAAATATTCGATGGTTTGGCCAATATGTAATCTGGCCTGAATAGCCTGCAACCAGCGTGGTTCGTCCAGTACCCTGTTGATTGCAGCGCGCATACGATATAACTCAAAAGCGGATGCTTGATTGAGTGCTTTGAGGACGTCTGAAAAATTCATATTGATTCAATAACCTTAATCAGGCCTGTGGCTCAGCCGGGCAACGTTTCTCAACCATATCCCTGAGTTTTCGGCTGGGATGAAATGTCACCACACGCCGCGCAGAGATTGGGATTTCCTCACCAGTTTGGGGATTGCGACCTGGACGTTGTGGTTTGTCACGAACCTGAAAGTTGCCGAAGCCGGGTAACTTTACGATTTCACCAACTTCAAGCTTGGTACGAATTTCCTCAAAAAACGATTCCACTATGTTTTTGGCTTCGTGCTTGTTCAGCCCGATTTTTTCAAACAAAGAATCTGTAAGTTCTGCTTTGGTTAACGTGAAACACGCGTAGCGATTCGACCGCTCCCTCGCCCGCTTGCGGGAGAGGGTTGGGGAGAGGGAAACGGGCATGGTTAGTTTCATTATCAGGGGTGGTTCTTTTGCCATGCCCGTTAGTGTCATGAAAGTGCAAAGTATATTTATGGAATCAATGCAAAGTTGGTTTTGTTGCTGGCATAGTCTGAAACGACCTGTTGCGTGATCGTTTGCAAGAAATGATGGCTTTATTAATTTCTGCTTCGGCAATGATGGTTATATGCTGGAAATTTTTAAGCAGTCCTTTGATGTCATAGGGCGTCGCTGCCTTGCTTTTGTCATCAAGTAAATCAACCGTTCCACCCAGCATTGATCGTATTTCAGAAAGAAGGCCAAGTGCCACGTGTGCACCTTCAGGTAAATCAATTTCCTCATGTGACCCAAATAGGCCTGCAACAAAGCCGTCCAGTTCTTGCCTGCGTACAAGTGCAAAATGTTTGAGACCATCGCGTGTCTGCTCCCCTTCGATGAGCAGAAGCTTAAACGGGTGGTCGTCGCTTTGAAACTCAGTCAGACGGTTCCAAAGGCCTTCCATCAACACAGTTAAAAGTTCGTTTGCATCGTCCATGGAGTCGAATGCAGGTACTTCACCATGCCATAGCTGCTTTACCGCCGCCATCGGCGCAGTATCCAGAACGGGTGATGCAATGTTGCCCATAAATATAGTACGCACCTCATGAAATGGCGTTGGGCACTTGTAGCGATTCAGTATGGCTATGACCTCGCTGTCACTTTCGCCAGTCAATATTTTTTTGCTCAAGATTGTAACCTCTAGTTTTTAATTGTGCGCCGATGGACGCTATAAAGTGCGGGGCTATGCTATCGTTGCCTGCGCCTTAGCCTTAGGTTTCGCCCCCGGTTTGGTCGGTGGGATAAAGCCAGAAATCCTGCAGATTGTTGACTTGATTTCCATGCCCTTAACAAACTTAGTCAAATGGCACATCATTATCTGGCCTTTGTCTTTAAGTTCTGCCAAGTTGAGATGCAAGTCGGACAGCGCAATACCGGTAGCTTCTGCTATTTCATTTTCAGAGCGCTCACCATGCTTTTTTAGGTACTGGAGGATTTCGTTCATAGGTACAAAACAGTTTATTATGCAATGCGTTGAAGTTTATCATTAAAGTAGGCAGCTTGCGTCTATATCAATGCCACTATAACGCCGTATGGCGTGTCCGTCATCACCGGACATACCCAAGCCACCCGCAGCGGGCAGCGCACGCACACGGGCACTCCTATGCCACGTTACGGCGACTTGCGCCAGCCAAAGCACGGTGCTAACTTTTAAGCACCGTGGTCTCCATCATTGAAAAGTTGTCTCTCGGTCGCTCCCCCCAGGCAATTTACGATCACAACTACCTCCGCTGTAACCCGCATAAATGCTAGATCCGATGTGACAACCGGTTGACACATAAACAGAGAGCAGAGAGAGAAAGCAGAGAGAAATTGACTAAAAACGGGGAATATCCTGAACAGGCGGTTGACACATAATTTTTCTGAAGCCCGCCAGTGCTGGGGTTTAGGGCGATATTGAAAAAAGCAGAGACAAGTTGGCTTTGGTGATACTGGTGGAGGTGAGCGGAATCGAACCGCTGGCCTTCTGATTGCGAACCAGACGCTCTCCCAACTGAGCTACACCCCCAACAAGCGTGAATGCTAAACATTATTGCGTCATTTGGGAAGGGGTAAACCTGAAATTTGGGTAAATTAATTCAGTGCCTTTAGATTATCGAATATTCAGACCTCCTGGTTGAAACCAAAAAAACACTTATTTTGGGTCAACTCTCAATCCAATCATGCGCCTTTAACCCCGGATTCCATTGCATCCGGGCTACGCTCGCTGGAGATTTTGACCTGGCTAAATGCTTAACGCATTCCCGGGATCATGCCGGCCATACCTCGCATCATCTTCGCCATGCCGCCGCCTTTGCTGAACATTTTCATCATTTTCTGAGTCTGCTCGAACTGGGTCAGCAACTGGTTGACATGCATTACCTGTACGCCAGCACCGAGGGCGATGCGACGTTTACGAGAGGCTTTGATCAGTTCCGGTTTGCTGCGCTCCTGCGGGGTCATCGAGTTGATGATGCCTTCGATGCGGGATATGTGCTTGTCATCCACTTTGGAACCAGCCGCTGCCTGGCTGAGTTGTGCAGGTAACTTGTCCATTAACGCGGACATGCCGCCCATTTTTTTCATTTGTACGATCTGCATCTTGAAATCATTGAGATCGAAGCCCTGGCCGCTCTTGACCTTCTTCGCCAGTTTTTCCGCTTCCACATGATCGACGCCGCGTTGTGCCTCTTCGATCAACGATAACACATCGCCCATGCCCAATACGCGCGAGGCCATACGTTCCGGGTGGAAGGCTTCCAGTCCGTTGAGTTTTTCGCTGACACCGACAAACTTGATGGGTTTGCCGGTGATCTGGCGTACCGACAAGGCCGCACCGCCGCGCGCATCACCATCGAGTTTGGTGAGGATGACGCCGGTTAGCGGCAGAGTTTCCCCGAAGGCTCTGGCGGTATTGACCGCATCCTGACCCGTCATCGCATCGACTACAAACAGTGTTTCAATCGGCTTGAGTGTGCTGTGCAATTGCTTGATCTCTGCCATCATTGCCTCGTCGATAGCCAGGCGACCGGCGGTATCGACGATCAGCACATCGTGATAATGCCGTCTGGCATGATCTAGTGCCGCCAGTGCGATATCCTGTGGTTTCTGGCTGATTTCTGACGCAAAGAAATCAATTTCCAATTGTTGCGCAAGCGTGCGCAATTGCTCGATAGCCGCAGGGCGATATACGTCACAACTGACTAGCAGCACCTTTTTCTTCTGTTGATCGCGCAGTAATTTCGCCAGTTTTCCGCTGGTGGTGGTCTTGCCTGCACCTTGCAAGCCGGCCATTAAAATCACCGCCGGCGGAGTGGTAGCCAGGTTGAGGGCATCGTTATGCTCGCCCATCAACTTGGTGAGTTCGCGATGCACCACGCCAATCAGCGCTTGTCCTGGATTCAGGTTGCCGATCACCTCGTGACCCAAGGCTGCCTGTTTGACTTGAGCGATGAAATCCTTGACTACAGGCAGTGCTACATCGGCCTCCAACAGCGCCATGCGTACTTCGCGCAGTGTGTCCTGGATGTTGCTTTCGGTCAGGCGAGCCTGTCCCCTGAGTGTTTTGATGACGCCGGAAAGGCGGTTAGTGAGGCTATCTAGCATAGGTATTCCTGTGAGTAGGCAATCATGGTGTAGAATTAGCTAAGTCTAAAACAAACCGGTAAAAAATGTCCAACGTTCTTATTGCAATAATTGCATTTATCGCCTATGGCGTGCTGGCTTCCCATTTGTGGCGCGCTCAGCAGCAAGGCCAGGAGAATCAGTCAAGCCGGGGTGCGATCGGGCATCTGGTGATATTGCCCTTGATTTTACATGGCTATCTGCTGATGCAGAATCTGTTTGCCAACGGCGGTTTTAATCTCTCCATGAGTAATGCATTATCGCTGATTATCTGGCTGACACTGCTGGTTTATTCCGTGGCCAGATTTTTTTATCCTCTTGGCGGTTTGCAGGCGCTGGTTCTGCCGCTGGCAGCCGTGGCGGTGTTGTTGCCGGAAATATTTCCGTCGGCACATCAACTGGAAAATACCGGGTTACTTGCCTTCAAGGCGCATATCGCGGCGGGTATGCTGGCTTATAGTCTGTTTACCATCGCGATGTTGCATGCAGTGCTGATTTCTCAGGTGGAAAAGCGTTTGCACCAGGCCAGTTTGCCGCGCATCCTGCAGAGTCTGCCCCCGCTTTTGACCATGGAGACGTTGTTGTTTCGCATGATCGCGTTGGGTTTTGGCTTGCTAACACTCACACTATTATCCGGTTTTGTATTTTCCGAGGAAATATTCGGCAAGGCCTGGCAGTTTAATCACAAGGCTTTGTTTGGTTTTATATCCTGGGGCGTGTTTGCGGTGCTGTTGTGGGGACATCATTTTTATGGCTGGCGCGGGCGTACCGCGGTGCGCTGGACGGTGAGTGGTTTTGTGTTTTTGCTGCTGGCTTACCTGGGCAGCAAGTTCGTATTGGAAGTATTATTACATCGATAATTTCCCTTTGATTTTCTGCTAGTTGCATGAAGTACCCAAAATGTCGTAGAATTCGCCCCCTTTCGCTGGGCTAACAACTTATATAGGTTTTATATGGTCATCATTCGTCTTTCCCGTGGCGGTTCAAAGAATCGTCCTTTTTACAATGTAGTCGTTGCAGATTCACGTAATCGTCGCGATGGTCGCTTCATCGAACGTGTCGGTTTTTATAATCCGCTGATCGCTGAAGGTCCGGAAGCACTGCGCCTGCAAATGGAGCGTGTAAGTCATTGGCAAAGCAAGGGTGCGCAGTTGAGCGACACCGTTGCCAAGCTGGTCAAGCGCGCCGGAGCTGCAGCAGCCTAATCAGCGTATGTCGCAACCTGACAGCGCCATGGTGATTATGGGGCGTATCGCCGCTGCACATGGATTACGCGGCTGGGTCAAGATTCAACCCTACACCGAGTATATTGACAGCCTTGTGGAGTATCCAGGCTGGTGGATAGGGGCTGAACAAGGGCCTTGGCGCGAAATAAAAATCGGCGCTTGTGAGGTACACAGCAAGACGCTGGTAGCACAATTCCCGGACTGTGCCGATCGTACCGCAGCCGAAAAGCTTAAAGGCTTGCTGATTGCCGTGCCGCGTGCCAGTTTGCCTGAGCAGGATGAGGGTGAGTATTACTGGTCGGATTTGCTCGGGCTTGAGGTAGTGAATGGCGCGGGTGAGAGTCTGGGTACGGTGACCAAGTTGCTAGAATCAGGCGCAAACGAAGTGCTGGTGGTGCAAGGTACGGATGGCGAGATCCTTATCCCGTTTGTGGCAACTGCTATCAAACAGGTTGATCTGAAAAACAAGATCATCCAGGTGGATTGGTCGGCGGATTACCTGAAATGATCTTCGATGTCATCACGTTATTCCCGCAGATGTTTGATGCGCTGACCCAGTATGGGATTACACGGCGCGCGGCGGAGCAGGGAAACTATGTGCTGAGAACCTGGAATCCGCGTGATTTCACCACTGATAATTACCGCACCATAGACGACCGTCCGTATGGCGGCGGACCTGGAATGGTGATGCTGGCGGAACCGTTGTCTCTGGCAATCAGTGCTGCCAGACAAAGACAGGCGGCAAGCGGAGTCGTAAACAGTCGCGTGGTATATCTTTCGCCACAGGGCAGATTGCTGACGCATGCGCTGGTCAAGGAACTGGTGAGTAGTCCTGAAGAGGGATTGATCTTGCTGGCGGGACGCTATGAAGGCATCGACGAGCGTTTGTTACGGCAGATGGTGGATGAACAGATTTCCATCGGTGACTATGTGTTATCCGGTGGCGAATTGGCGGCGATGGTGTTGATGGATAGTCTGGTTCGACAGTTGCCGGGTGTGTTGGGTGACGCAGAATCTGCCGAGCAGGATTCCTTCGTGCAAGGCTTGCTGGATTGTCCGCATTACACGCGCCCTGAAGTATTTAATGGTGAAGCCGTGCCCCCGGTGCTGCTGTCCGGCAATCATGCCGAGATAGCACGTTGGCGGCTTCAGCAGTCGTTGGGCAATACCTGGTTGCGTCGGCCGGATTTATTGGATCGGCGTGATTTGACAAAAGAGGAGTCTGGTCTTCTGAGCCGTTTTCAGAAGGAACAAGATCCGATAACCAAAGGAGCAATAGAGTGAATTTAATCGAAACATTGGAACAAGAAGAAATTAGCCGTCTGGGCAAGACCATTCCGCCCTTTTCACCAGGTGACACGGTAGTGGTCAACGTGAACGTGGTTGAAGGCGAGCGCAAGCGTGTACAGGCTTTTGAAGGGGTGGTAATTGCCAAACGTAATCGCGGGCTGAACTCTGCCTTTATCGTGCGTAAAATTTCAGCCGGGGAAGGCGTAGAACGTACTTTCCAGACTTATTCGCCGATTATCGCCAGCATTGAAATCAAGCGTCGCGGTGCAGTGCGTCGCGCCAAACTTTACTACCTGCGCGATCGTTCCGGCAAGTCGGCACGTATCAAGGAAAAACTGACGGCACGCGCTTAAACGCGGGTTGTATTTAGAAAACGGGCGCCTGGCGCCCGTTTTTATTTAGCCAGTGCCACAGGCACGTACGGACTAGCAGGGTTTACAGTGATCGTGTGCGTCGCCGGGTGAAGCACCAAATCCATCATTTCCATTGGCACGGCTCCCAACAACGGTTCATCACCCAGAACCAGTGCCGAAAGATCACAATAACGATTGCCAAATTTTACCCGCAGCGGCCCAATCATCGGCACTTCTTGCCGGTGAGCCTTGGCCAGCACCACCTCACGGGTGCTGACTTCAGTAAGATCAAAACCGAGTTGTACCGCAACATGCTCAGGTATGGTCAGGAACACAGATCCAGAATCAACCAAAGCGTCCACCTTCATGCCACGCTGGGTGAAAAGGTTTTCTATCTCAATGCTTGCATAGGTTAGTCCCATAATCCCTCCCAATAATCATCAAGTCCCAAGGTAAAATATATCCAGGGTCATGCCTGAAATATCAAGCATATCAGCGCAAACGTCGGGTTACTGCGCAAAAAACGCGCCTAACCCGACCGACCGATAATGTCCGATATACCAAACATTAGCTCACTTCATGGTACTTATGGGGTATGCTACCGTAAATCTACAGAATGCAGGACTTATTGCTAGCCACAGGCACCTATTGTTCCGCAACTGGTACAGAATTCGCAGCCGTCTTTCTTGATCAGCGTGGCATTCCCGCACTCGCGACACACTTTTCCTGCCATTGGCTTGATACCAGGCACTCTGCACTGCGACTCAGGTACTTCCAGCACACCCATTTGCTGAACCGGATAGCCGTGGTCGTCGAGTATACCCAGCATGGCATAGCGATGGATGATCAGCTTGGCCACATAGGATACTGTCGATGGATAGCTTTCCATTTTCTCCTTGCCCGGCACGCGCGCCATGAAATCACCAAGCGGTTCACCAAAGTTGGTCAGCTTGCGTAGCTTCATGCCGATCCAGGCCGGGTCGATGACTCGCATATCCAGACTCAATACTTTGCACAGTCCGTCCAGCGAGCGCGGGTAGACACCTGACAGCCACATCGAATAAGGGCGATGTTGTCCGTCCGGCAACACCAGTTCCTTTAGTCCCAGCACAAAATCATCGCCTGCACCGGCGTTGGATATATCAACCGTCCAGCTCATGGTTCCATCGGTGCCGGTCTTGGGTTCTTTCTTGGTAAACAAGGCATCCATCATCGGTGTCGTCACTCCGGGAGTCACTTCCAGTGCACCCAAGTCCTCGATACGATATTTCAACAAATGGGCAAACGCCGCCACCAGGCTAGGCATACGCCTGATTTCGCCCTCCGGTGGCATCGGCATATCAAAGGCATCGTCACCGGCGGTCTTCATCAGCATTTCCAGTTTCATGCGTAACCAGACCGGATCACGTGCCCGCATATCCATAGACAGCGATTTCGCCAGAGCACCCAAACCGCGCGGCTGTTCAGCGCCATTCACCCACACTTCGAAGGGATGGTTGCAGCCGTTTTTGGTATGCGAAACAAAGGCGACAAAACTGCCCAGCGGATGCTTGACTACCTGAGATACCCAACCCTCGCTGCCACCCGGCAAATGCGGGCGTTTAGGCCAGCGTAATGAGGCCAGTGCCGGTTTGGGAGCGGCTTCCAGCATGATGCGTCTGTCCTGATCAAACAGCAGATCTTGTGGCAATTCTTCCTTTTTCGCCGGCGTGACGGACAGCACTGAACCCAGCACATTATTGGGTCGGTAGGTCGCCAGACCCTTGAGCCCGGCTTTCCAGGCTTCCGTATAAAGGTGCTTGAAGTCCTCATAAGGATAGTCGGCAGGTACGTTGACCGTCTTGCTGATCGCCGTGTCGATATAGG
>CAIRBC010000240.1 GCA_903876685.1 uncultured Nitrosomonadales bacterium
AATGTGAGCATGTTCAAATTCAGCTGGCTCACGCACATCTACCAGTAATAAATCTTCTTTCGCATCCAATTTGGCTTTGAGTTCATTCGGCGTGATTTCAGTGATACAGGACTTGGCTGCGCGCACAAAGTCCATCAATTTGAAAGGCTGTGCTGGTTTGAATGTATTGTACATTTTTAATCTTCACTTTTATAAATTATGCAGTAGCGGTTTCTACCGTAAAAAATTCAACTTCTGCTCCATTGTGAATCAACTGTTTAACTGCACAGTGGTTAATGTTCTCCAAAATGCTTTGACGTTGCTCCATTGTCAAGCGCTCAGGGAATCTCACTTCAGTCACAAATCGCGCGGGCATCAATACATTAGCGGTTCGTATGACTGGTTTGCAGTTGATCTCGATACCCTCTGCGCTAATGCCCAAGGCTTTACAGGCTTTGCGTGAATATACCCCAGCGCAGCCAGCTAGCGCAGCATAAGTTGCTTCCAGTGGGTTAGGAAGATTTTCGTCCCCCCCATAGCTAATCTTGTGATTTTTATAACGCACATCAATTTGGTTGCTATCACTTAGAGTTAGTTTATACATGGATAAGGTAAATTAGTTTATAATTTAATTCTAATATACCATGCGTTTTTCATTATTACAATACTTACTAGCGCGAATTTGACGGAACTGTGGCTAGTTGTCGAGCGCTCGTTAATGGTACAACTGACTCAACATTTTGGTATAAGATACCTCCCAAGGAGAGCATAGGACAAAAGACCGTTCCAATCTGGTTTTTTCAACTCGCACCATTCACCACGGCTATGATCCGCTAGACTATCACGGCTCAATCAATCCACCGGTATTCCTGCGCTCCACTTTTTCGTTCGACAGTTTTGTCACTTACACCGCTGACAAGAGATCAATCCACGGCTTCACTGACAGATCACTCGCAAATAATGCATTCATACCTCTCCACCAAGCTGGCTCTGGTGATTTTGCTTTTCGCAGGAGTCTATGGCTTCGCCGAATATTTACTCCTGTTAGCAATCGAAAGGATGAAAATCATTTCTGGCAGGAACACTTTCGTTCTCCCTTTCCAAAGAAGATTATTCCAGAAGCTTGCTCCAAGAACCTATGTTATAAACATTCAAATAGCCGTTCTTCTGTAACAAAACTTTTGCCATTCCACTCCGTGTTCCGCTTGCACAGCAGAGAACAACCTGGGAAGACTTGGGTATCTCACCAAGCCTGCTTCCCAGTTCCTGAAGCGGTATGTTGATTGTTCCAGGTGCGTTCCCATTTGCAAACTCGCCTGGCGATCTAACGTCGACAAATATTGCACCATTTTTCTTGAGTTCAGGAAGCATAGCAATAACTTTCTTTGAATTCCACCACCTGTACGCAAACCAAACAATCAACACCAGGAGTGGCCAATATTTTTCAAGAGATTCCGGAAAATTCATATATCCCCTTATTAAACTAAATTGATCAGGCATTAAAGGATATGGGCATCCGACATTTTATCACCGAAATGCTTCGCAACGTACTTGCTAGCCGAATCTATATACACTTACTCACCACGCACGCCCAGTTTACACAATATACTTTACCTTAGACAGCAACGTGTCAAGCCACTTTACAACAGGTTGATGCCTATCAAAGCGATAAAGCCTTACCACGGCCACTTGCCAGCTGTGTTTCTGACATTCCGCCTTGGCCGCTTGAGTTGCTTTCAGCGCAATTTCTGGCGTAATAAGCTGCTGTGTTCTAGCATTCTACTTTGAGCTGAATTTCAAGCTTGACTGCATAC
>CAIRBC010000241.1 GCA_903876685.1 uncultured Nitrosomonadales bacterium
GAGGGAGAAGACGATCGCTGCGCGAGTTTCACGTTAATTAAAGCAGGATTATGCAGTTGCTTTTTTTACCCGCAGTTGAGTAGTGCGGGTATAATCCGCACACCCTGCGCAAAACCAATCAACGCAGCGGTCCTTGAAATACTCCAGATCTCTTCGATCCCTTGTTCGTCTGCCTCGATTGGTGCTGCTAAAGAAGCGGCAGGCCGCCGCAGGAAACCTATTTTGTCAAATACACTTAATCCTAATGAAGTTTCATTTGCCAGCCTGAAACTGGTCGAACCCTTGATGCGCGCGATTGCCGATGCGGGCTATACCAAACCTACCCCGGTACAGGCACAGGCGATACCGCTAGTGCTGGCTGGCGGCGATCTGTTAGCCGGTGCTCAGACCGGAACCGGCAAGACGGCGGGATTTACACTCCCGATATTGCAGCGTTTGTCTGAAAAACCGGCAGCAAACCCGCAACATGGCCGTCCGCGCTGCCTGATGCTCACTCCGACCCGCGAACTTGCTGCACAGATTGAGGAATCAGTGCAGACCTATGGCAAGTATTTATCCCTGAAATCGATGGTGATGTTTGGCGGCGTCAACATCAATCCGCAAATCAAGGCATTACGCGGGAAAATGGATATACTGGTCGCAACGCCCGGGCGGTTGCTCGATCATGTGGGGCAAAAGACCCTCGATCTTTCCGGCGTAGAAATTCTGGTGCTGGACGAAGCTGACCGTATGCTGGACATGGGTTTTATTCGCGACATCAAAAAAATCCTGGCACTGTTGCCTGCGCAACGACAAAATTTACTGTTTTCAGCGACCTTTTCCGATGAAATCAAGACGTTGGCCGATGGATTATTGCATAACCCGGGTTATGTGGAAGTGGCGAGACGCAATTCCACGGTCGAACTAATCACCCAAAGTGCTCATCTGGTGCCGCAAAAGCTGAAAAGTTATCTGTTGTCACATCTGATCAAACATCATGACTGGAAGCAGGTGCTGGTGTTTACCCGTACCAAACACGGTGCGAATCGTCTGGCGGAAAAACTCATTGCGGATGGCATTCCAGCCGCAGCGATTCATGGCAACAAGAGTCAACCGGCGCGTACCAAGGCGCTGGCGCAATTCAAGGATGGCTCTCTGCCGGTGCTGGTTGCTACTGATATTGCGGCGCGCGGTCTGGATATCGATCAGTTGCCGCATGTGGTGAATTTTGAGCTGCCCAATGTGCCTGAAGATTATGTCCATCGTATTGGTAGAACTGGGCGCGCGGGTAGCAGTGGCGCTGCGATTTCGCTGGTGGACAGGGAAGAAATACCGTTTTTGAGAGCCATCGAGCGTCTGATAAAACGCGAAATTCCGGAACTGACAATAGCTAGTTTCGTGCCACCGGTTAATTTACCTGCGGAAGCGCCCCGTCCGCCGCGTCCGCCACAAGGCCAACGTCGCAACACGCGCACACCGGAGGCAGCTAGAAATGGTCAAGGTCAGAAGCCGCGAGTGCAGCCAGCCCAGTCGCGTGCGCAACCCGCCAAGCCGCGCCCGGCACCTGCCGCACAACCCTATTTATCTGAAGCTGCGCGCCATCAGTCCATGCCTCAGCCGGCTCTGTTTTCGCCAAAGTCCGGTCGACGTGGTAAATAATCCCGGGGCTGTTTTTTATGACCGATGTCGATTTCATGCAAATAGCTTTGTCTCTCGCACACCATTCGCAGGAGCTTGGCGAAGTGCCGGTGGGCGCAGTGGTGGTGAAAGGAGGCGAAATTGTCGGGCGTGGCTATAATGCGCCGATTTCTTGCCACGATCCGACTGCCCATGCTGAAATCATGGCACTGCGAGCTGCTGCACAGCAACTGGGTAATTACCGCCTGGTGGATTGTGCGCTGTTCGTCACCCTGGAACCTTGCCTGATGTGTGCGGGTGCGATCATGCATGCACGTATCGCCCGGCTTATTTATGGTGCACAGGATCTGAAGACTGGTGCCTGTGGCAGCGTGCTCGATGCCTTTGCCGAGCGAAGACTGAATCATCACACGCAATTAACCGGAGGTGTGCTGGCGGTTGAATGTGGCACACTGCTCAGCCATTTTTTTGCACAGCGACGCGCGCAGCAGAAGTCAGCGCTCCGGGGACTGTGAATTGAAGATATTCATTGATATTGCAACTCAGCAACTGGAAATGCGAGATGATGCGGGTAATTTGCAGCATATTTATCAAATATCAAGTGCCGTAAAAGGCGTCGGTGAAGTATCTGGCAGTTACTGTACTCCGCGCGGCAAGCATATCATAAGGGCAAAGATCGGTAGGGACGCTCCGGAAAATACCGTGTTTGTCGGACGTCGCCCGACCGGCGAAATCTTTAGCCCCGAATTATTCGAAAAATTTCCTGGCAGAGATTGGATCTTGACGCGCATTCTATGGCTATCCGGTTGTGAAATTGGTTATAACCGACTGGGTGTCAATGATACGATGCGTCGTTATATTTATATTCACGGTACGCCAGACCGTGTGCAGTTGGGTGTGCCAGGTTCTCATGGTTGCATCCGGATGCGCAATGCCGAGTTGATTGAATTGTTTGATTTGACGCCTGTTGGAACCTCTGTCGAGATTATCGCCTGACGCTCAAGCCGGCTGAGGATTACTTTGGGGTATTTCAGCCTGAAAAGGAATGGGAGCAATTTGTCACAATGGATAAGCGCAGCTATTCATTTTTAAGTATACTTAGCAGATTTGCTTGTGAATTTTGCAGATTATATTATATTTATCCATAAAATAAATTAGTTGAAGATTTTTAAAGGGTTGTTTGAGCATGATAAGCTTTAGGCTTGCAGATTGGGTTGCGGTTACTAACTTTGCAGGCAATGATTGAAATTGGAGAAAGGGTAGGCATGATGGACGAAATTATCAAGGGCGGATCCAGGGCACATAATCCTGATCTGGACTGGAATTTATTGCGCGAGACCATACTGATGCTGGAGTTGGCCGCCGGGCAAATCGAACATGCCATGAAGGATAGTAATGCTTCGGTCGATGTGCTGGCGGACAGCTTTACCCATATGGCCGGCTATTTGAATGTCATGTCCGAGGCGCTGGATAATCTTCCTGGCGAAGGGGATACAGGCGACAAAAAATATGAGGTGCAGCGGATGGCGGCGAATGTGAGCGGCATGGTTCAACAGTCGATTATCGCCTTTCAGTTTTATGATAAGTTGACTCAGCGTCTGACACATGTATGTCAGGGGCTTGCTGCCTTGAGTGCGCTGGTGGCGGATCGGCCGCGCTTGTATAGTCCGGACGAATGGGTGGGGTTGCAGGATATGATCCGCTGCAAGTACACTACGCCAGAAGAACATGCGCTATTCGAATCAGTCATGGAGGGAGTGCCAGTCCAGGAGGCGTTGGACAAGTATATGAGTGACATGAAGTGCAAGGGAGATGACATCGAACTCTTTTGAGGAGTCTGATGTTACACTCTGCCAGAAGCTTGAAAGTTTAACTTGAAACTCGCGCAGCGATCGTCTTCTCCCTCGCACGCTTGCGGGAGAGGGATGGGGAGAGGGAAACGGGCATGATGGGTTTCATCATCAGGGGTGGCAATTTGCCATGCCCGTTAGTAGCAGTTCATTAATCATTGATATGTTTATTTTTTAAAAAGAGGAGCTAGATATGGAATTGCCAGCATTACCTTACGCACTGGACGCGCTGCAACCGCATATGTCCAAAGAGACCTTCGAGTATCACTATGGCAAACATCACCAGGCCTATGTGACTAATCTGAATAATCTGATCAAGGGTACCGAATACGAAACCCTTGATTTGGAAGCCATCATTAAAAAGGCACCCGCTGGCGGCCTGTATAATAATTCCGCACAAGTCTGGAATCACACTTTTTTCTGGAATTGCATGAAGCCAAATGGCGGGGGAGCACCCACCGGTGCGTTGTTAGCCGCGATCAATGGCAAATGGGGCAACCTGGAGGGCTTCAGCAAGGCTTTTCAGGCCAGTGCCGTTGGCAACTTTGGCTCAGGCTGGACTTGGCTGGTAAAGAAACCGGATGGTAGTCTGGATATCGTTAACATGGGC
>CAIRBC010000242.1 GCA_903876685.1 uncultured Nitrosomonadales bacterium
AGCCGCGACCCAACTTTTCACCCCAAACTGGATCGTGCAATATCTGGTACAGAACAGCGTAGGTCGATTGTGGCTGATGGCCAATCCAGCCTCAACCCTGAAAAGCCAATGGCCGTATTACATCGAACCAGCCGAACAAACGCCAGAGGTAGACGCGGCTTTAGCCGCGATCACCCAAGCCAGAATGGATGAAGACGGCGGCAGTCTGAACCCTGAAACCATTACCGTGCTCGACCCTGCCTGTGGCTCAGGCCATATTCTGGTAGTTGCCTACGATGTACTTAAAGCCATCTATCTTGAACGTGGTTATCGGCTTCGCGATATTCCTCGCCTGATTCTGGAAAAGAACCTTTACGGCCTGGACATCGACGACCGTGCCGCGCAACTGGCTGGCTTTGCCCTGCTGATGAAAGCGCGTGCAGACGACAGACGGCTGTTTGATAATCCGCCCAGACTCAATGTGCTGGCGTTGCAGGAGAGCAGGAATGATGTTCAGTGGTCGGTGATTAGTAACGACAATTCACTGATTGCAAGTTATTCATCGCTGATCGCTGTTTTTGAAAATGCCAAGACTTTTGGCTCGCTGATCCAGATTCCACAACAATTGAATGAGAGCCTTGAGGCACTAGCTGATGGCTTGCAGCAGGCTACCAGGAGTGGCGATATCTTTGCAACGGCTGCAGCGCAGGATTTATTGCCACTGGTTTCGCAGGCAAAGGTGCTGGGGATGAAGTTTGACGCTGTAGTGGCGAATCCGCCGTATATGGGTGGAAAGGGGATGAATGACAAGGTGAAGGATTTCGCCAAGAAATATTTCCCTGATAGCAAGTCAGATTTGTTTGCCATGTTTATAGAGCGTGGCTTTGGTTGGTGCAAGCCGAGTTGTTATAACAGCATGGTGACAATGCAGAGTTGGATGTTCTTGTCGTCGTATGAGGCGATGCGGGAAAAGTTGCTGGCAGATCGCACCATTATGACGATGGCGCATCTTGGCGCACGGGCATTCAGCGAGATTTCCGGCGAAGTTGTGCAAACAACGGCGTTTGTGCTGCAAGGCATGCACTTCAACGGTTTTAAGCCGGTGTTTTTCCGGCTTGTTGAGGGGCAGGAAGAACAAAAAGAAACGGCTTTGCGTTTAGGCCAGAACCGATTCGATGCAACGATGCAGGGCGATTTTGGCAAAATTCCAGGCAGCCCTATCGCTTATTGGGCAGCAAATAGCGTTCTTAGGGCGTTTGATGGGCAATTTGTTTCCATTGGACAGCAACACCATGTCCGTGCAGGAATGTCCACCACTGACAATGAGCAGTTTTTGCGGTTTTGGTTCGAAGTTGATTCAATGAACGTTGACTTTGATTGTACCGATTACGGCAAATACAAATTATCGAATTGCAAATGGTTTCCCTTCAATAAAGGAGGGGGATATAGAAAATGGTATGGCAACAATAGTTACGTACTGAACTGGGGGGACGGCGGGAAACAACTCCGGCAGTTTATCCAAGATGACCCAAAGCGACAGGTTGGAGGCCGAATTGTAAACGAGGAGTATTTCTTTCGGCAGGCACTCACATGGAGTGAGATTTCAACAAGTGAACCGTCTTTTCGATTCCAAGAGGCTGGCTTTGTTCATGGCAACAAAGGGCCGGCAGTCTTTACAGATGATTTGCGCCGACTTCTTTTCTTGAACTCCATCGTTGCAAAATACATGCTAAATGTTCTAAACCTGACGCTTGGTTTCAATGCTGGAAGTGTCTCGAACTTACCGATTGCAAACATCGAAATCTTACCAACGGATTGCGAAACCCTTATAGAAACTTCTCGGGCTGATTGGAATGAGGTTGAAACATCTTGGGGATTTCGCTTGCCAACAGTTGTAAGTCAAACATCCAAGTATGGAACTCTCAAGGAATGTTGGAGAGCCTGGGTCGAGGAATGCTCTTCTCGAATTTCTACAATGAGGAGATTGGAAGAAAAGAACAACAAGTTTTTCATCGAAGCCTATGGCCTGCAAGACGAACTCTCTCCCGAAGTTCCCGAAGACCAGATCACCCTCGCTCGTGCCGACCGCGAAAAAGACTGCCAACGCCTGATCTCCTACGCCATCGGTTGCATGATGGGTCGCTATAGCCTGGACGAGCCAGGCCTGATCTATGCCCATGCCGGCAATATCGACTTTGATGCCACCCGCTACGCAACTTTTCCAGCAGATGCCGATGGTATCGTGCCGATCACCGATGAACTCTGGTTTGAAGACGAAGCCTCGATCCGCATCCGCGAATTCCTGCTGGCGGTGTGGGGAGCCGAGACTCTGGAAGAAAATATGGCCTGGCTGGCGGAAAGTCTGGGCAAAAAGGGCGTTGAGACCCCGGATGAAACCATCCGCCGCTACATCTCGGGCAGCTTCTTCAAAAGCCATCTGCAAACCTACAAGAAGCGCCCGATTTACTGGCTGTTTTCCTCTGGCCGACTAGGCGGATTCCAGGCGCTGGTCTATCTGCACCGCTACCACGAAGGCACCCTGGCACGGATGCGCAGCGAATACGTCGTGCCGCTGACCGGCAAAATGCTGTCCCGCATCGAAATGCTAACCCGTGATCGTGATGCCGCCACCCTCACCGCCGCGCGCAACAAAATCAACAAGGAAATCGAAGTGCTGCGCAAAAAACACGTCGAGCTGCTGGCCTACGACGAAAAACTGCGCCACTATGCCGACATGCGCATCAAACTCGATCTGGACGATGGGGTAAAAGTGAATTACGGAAAGTTTGGCGATCTGCTTGCAGAAGTGAAAGCGGTGACCGGTGGGAGTGGAGATGAGTGACTCCACCATGACACACCCTCTGCCACTGCCGCCCGATGTGCTGGCCGACTACCAGGACTGGCTCAAGACCATCAAGCAGAGAATCCATGCGACACGGATGAAAGTCGCGTTGGCCGCCAATGGGGAGTTGATTTCCCTCTACTACGAAATTGGGGCACAAATTGTTGATCGGGAGTCTCATGCTCAGTGGGGCAGCGGATTCATCGACGCCTTCAGTCAAGACTTGAGACAAGCCTTCCCTGAGGTCGGCGGCTTTTCATCCAAGAACCTGCGGTATTGCCGGGCTTTCTTTCGTTTTTACTGCGATCCTGCAATTTGGCAACAGGCTGTTGCCAAATTACGCGATGCCGTGTGGGCAGGCGCTGAAACGGAATTATCTGCGTTGCTGTCAAACATCCCTTGGGGACACAACATCCAGATTTTCACTAAATGCGGCAGCGTGACCGAAGCCCGCTTTTACATCGAGCAAACCCTGGAGCAAGGCTGGAGCCGCGATGTGCTGGCGCTGCAACTCAAGTCAAACTTGTATGCCCGCGCAGGCAAAGCGGTGACCAACTTTTCCCGCACCTTGCCATTGCCACAGTCTGACCTGGCGCAGCAAACCCTCAAAGATCCTTACACCTTCGATTTTATGGCGATGACGGCGCCTTTCAACGAGCGGGATGTAGAGCGCCAGCTCACACAGCACATCACCCAGTTTTTGCTGGAATTGGGTAAAGGCTTTGCCTTCATTGGCCGACAGTACCACTTGGAAGTGGCGGGCAACGATTACTACATCGACCTGTTGTTCTACCACGTCACACTGAAATGCTATGTTGTGGTGGAGCTCAAAAACCGTAAATTTATCCCCGAGTACGCAGGCAAACTTAATTTTTACCTGTCTGCCGTGGATAGCCTGCTCAAACGCAGCGATGACCAGCCCACCATCGGACTGCTGCTGTGCCGCGACAAAAACAACGTCGAGGTAGAATTTGCGCTGCGCGATATGAACAAACCAATGGGTGTGAGCGAATATACCCTGGTGGAAGCCTTGCCTGACAATCTGAAGGGTGCATTGCCTACAGTGGAGGAAATCGAGAATGACTTGCAGAAAATGCAAGAACCAAGGGGTACGGGTGGGGTGGGTGATGAGTAAAACCAAACTGATGTCCTACGCCCCCAAGACTCGCGAAGACTTCATCGCCGCAATCATCGTCTGCGCCATTTTGTTTGGCGAGGGGCAATTGTTCGCGTCAGGTGAAAAAGGAGTCAATCTGTGACCGCTTCACAACTAGCCAATCTCCAAGGGATGTTGGGTAACAGTCTCATGGTCAACGAATTCCGAAAAATGGAACAGGATCGATCCTCCTGGATGAAGGCTATTGCTGAGTCCCAGAGCCTGGCGGATCAACTAAAGAAATTTGTGGTGCAGGACTCTATAGCCGTTCAGGAGGATAAGTAATGGCTCATCTCAAAGAACTATTCTTCATGGTTTGCGTAACTACTGTACGCACAAAAAGTTTGAATAAACTTATTTCGTTGAGAGATAGTAATCGGCGTAAGAGCTACGAACACGCTTTGAATGGAGTGCTAAATTGAGCACACAACGCATCGTCGATTCACTTTCTGCCCTGTATGCCAGTCACGCCGTAGTGTTCTGGCATGATTCGGATAAGGAGTTTTTTATAACTGTCGATGGTTTGCCATTGCCGGATATTCAGCTTGTCCATACAGATTCCCTGCCTGCACTAAAAGTAAAACTCGATATCGAACGTGCGCCAGAAAAAAAATGGCTGCTCTACAGCAACAAGCCTGAACCGGAACTGGCTGAGGACTGGCTGCTGGATATACGTCTGCGCAGCAAATCATTCCGTGCTGATGCCGCCTCGATGCTGCTGGAAGACCTGGGCCTTGCCACCCCTTCCTTGCGCGCGCATCTGAAATTGCGTGAGAAATTTCTGCGCTCCAAGGAACGAGTCGAAAAACTCAAGCGCTGGGTTGTCCCTACGGATACGGCTGAAGATCTGGATCGTAAAATGCTGGCAACACTGGCACGCGTTGATCAACCGGAATTATCGGCGATACTGTTGCGCCTGTTCTCCGCGTTGGTCGTGGAAGGCACGGCAGATATCGAAGCCACAACCAAAGCATGGCAGGATATTCAAAGCAATGAACTTGAACCTGCTTTCTGGGCAAACGTACAAACTGAATTTGGCTATGTCGGTAATGTAGGGTGCGCTGCAGCACCAAATGAAGCTGAAGCCAGCTTGAGGGATTTATTGTTTCATCTGCTGGTGACGGATTTTTCACGTTCGCTATCCGGCGTATGCCCCGCCCAATTGGCGCATTTCGTGATACCCAACAAGTCGCTGGCTGGTAATGCTTCGGTATTTGTGGCACGCTGGCGCTCGGATATGGCGCACTTTGCCAGCTATAACGCCTTGTCTGACAAGGTGGCCGAAGCGCTGGATATTGCACAGATGCTGGGTAGCCTTTCCGGTCAGGATTTGGCTGAGGTGATGACCTTCGTGTCGGTAGAGCAGCGCATCATCAAGTATCTCAAGGATCGGATCATTGCAGCCTCAGGCGCGGAATCGAATGCGTTGCGTTCCCTGATTGCGCGTCGTCGCGACGGACATTGGGCGAATCGTCTGCTGGCAAAGGATAGCGATGCCAACCGTGCCCTGGCGGCCAGCTATGATGCGCTGGAGGCTGCCTATGGATTTTTTGAACTGAAGGTAAAACATGATGCAGGGTTCAGCTTTGCAAATGCAACGGCAGGACTGAGCGCTTACCAAGCCGAGCTATTCCGCTTCGATCAACTTTACCGGCAATTCAACTTTGCCGCAGCGGCTGTCGAACCGATGGGCTGGGCGGTGTTGCATGAATTGAACGAGCGCATCGAAAGCGCCTATTCCGGTTGGTTCATTCCGCAATTAACTTCCGCATGGAGCAAGGTGCTCGAAGGCGATCATGGTTTGTTGAAGACATGGAAGACTGCAGACCTGATCAATCAGCAGGATTTCTATCACCAGCGGGTTATGCCCGTGTTGGCTGGTGGGGTAAAGCGGGTATACGTGGTCATTTCGGATGCCTTCCGCTATGAAGCGGCAGAAGAGCTGGTCAGGATAGTCAACAGCCGCAATCGCTTCAAGGCGACACTATCTGCCATGCTCGGGGTATTGCCCAGCTATACCGCGTTGGGCATGGCATCTTTGCTGCCACACAAAAAATTAACCTACAAGCTGAATGGCAATTATGATTTATGCGCAGATGGCGCCGTGGTGTCCACTGTCGAACAGCGTAACACCCATCTTCAACAACAGGGCGGCGTAGCCATCAAGGCTGAGGATTTGCTGGCCCTGGGCAAAGACAAGGGGCGTGAATTTGTCCGCGATCAGAAAATCGTTTATATCTATCACGACCGGATCGACCTGATTGGCGACAAACAGGGTTCTGAAACCCAAACCTTCGAGGCTGTGCAGGATGCGCTGGAGGAGTTGGGCAGGTTGGCGAATTTTGTCATCAACAGCCTGAATGGCTCAGTGCTGCTGATCACGGCAGACCACGGCTTTATGTATCAGGAATCAGCGCTAGCTCTGCCAGACAAAGTTACGCTGGATGAAATGCCTGAGGGCGTACTGCGAGCGAAAAAGCGCTATATGATTGGTCAGAGAATGGACGCTAACACCAAAGCCTGGTGTGGCAATACTTCCGTTTCTGCGGGTACTGAGGCTGGCCTTGGGAGCATGGATTTCTGGCTACCCAAAGGGGCTGCGCGTTTTCACTTCGCCGGTGGTGCGAGATTTGTGCATGGCAGCGCGATGCCACAGGAGGTGATCGTGCCGGTGATTACCTTGCGAGAAAGTGATTCGGACAAGGCCAGAACACGGAGTGTGGAATTCAGTATTCTGGGCGCATCCAACAAGGTGGTGACCAATAAACAGCGCTTCGAATTTATTCAGAATGAGGCGATCTCTGCGCGGATATTGCCGCGTACTGTACAAATTTCCCTCCGTGATAATGACACCATGATCAGCGACGAACAGTCACTTACCTTCGACAGCGATTCCGAATTGATGGATAAGCGCAAGCGTTCGGTGATGTTGACCGTGCGCTCCGGCAGCTATGATCGGAACAAGGATTATTTTTTAGTGGCACGCGATGCGCAAACCAGGGTGGATGTATTGCGCTTGCCATTGCGCGTGGATCTGGCTTTTGCCAACGATTTTTAATAGGAAACTCATGGTGCGCAAGCGCACCCTACTGAATTTTATGATAGTGTCCGATGAACCTAACCGTAGGGTGCGCTTGCGCACCATTTAGCTAAATGAATAACTCGAACCTCGACACCTTATTGAACGAATTCCTGCCGGGCAAGGTGGTTCGCAAGGATTTGACCAAGCTGATCAAGGAAGGCGCGAATGTGCCGGTCTATGTACTGGAATATTTGCTTGGGATGTATTGCGCCTCGGATGACGCGGCGACCATAGAGGCTGGCTTGACGACGGTTAAACGTGTGCTGACAGAAAATTACGTGCGTCCGGATGAAGCGGAAAAGGTGAAGTCAAAAATCCGCGAGAGTGGCAGCTACAAGGTGATCGATAAAGTCACGGTCAAACTCAACGAGAAGCGCGACACTTATGAAGCGCTGCTTTCCAACTTGTCGATCAGGGATGCCGATATTCCGGATTCCTATGTGCGCAATTTTGAAAAGCTGCTGGTAGGGGGTATCTGGTGCATTGTGACTTTGCAGTACCATTTTGAAGAAAACCAGAAGTGCTCACCGTTTTCGGTTTCAGAATTGAAACCCATTCAGATGCCCAATATGGATATGGATGAGTTATTCAAATCGCGTAAAGGGTTTAGCGAAGAACAGTGGATAGACGGATTGCTCCGTTCTACAGGGATGGAGCCCTCGTGCTTCACTCAACGAGTAAAGTGGCATCTGCTGGCACGCATGATTCCGCTGGTCGAAAACAACTATAACCTGTGCGAACTGGGGCCACGCGGCACGGGCAAGAGTCATATCTACAAGGAAATCAGCCCGAATAGCATACTGGTTTCCGGTGGTCAGACTACCGTTGCCAATCTGTTCTATAACATGAGTTCGCGCAAGATAGGCCTGGTCGGCTTATGGGATGTGGTGGCTTTCGATGAGGTTGCCGGCATCAACTTCAAGGAACAGGATGGCGTGCAGATCATGAAGGACTACATGGCCAGCGGTTCATTCTCGCGCGGTCGTGAATCCATCAATGCCAGCGCTTCCATGGTGTTTGTCGGAAACATCAATCAATCTGTCGAGCAGTTGGTCAAAACCAGCCATTTGCTGGCACCTTTTCCGGAAGCGATGATAGACGCAGCCTTCTTTGACCGGTTTCATGCCTATATCCCAGGATGGGAAATTCCCAAAATGCGGCCTGAATTCTTTACCAACCAGTATGGGATGATCGTGGATTATCTGGCCGAGTGGTTTAGGGAAATGCGTAAACGCAGTTTCGCAGATGCCATCGACAAGTGGTTCAAGCTGGGCAATAACCTGAACCAGCGCGACACGATAGCAGTGCGGCGCACCGTGTCAGGGCTGCTCAAACTGACCTGCCCTGATGGTGAATATAACAAGGAAAGCGTGCGGCGTGCAGTGGAATATGCGCTTGAAACCAGACGCCGCATCAAGGAACAGCTCAAAAAAATTGGCGGAATGGAATTCTATGATGTCCATTTCAGCTACATCGATCTGGAAGACAAGCAGGAGAGATTTATCTCTGTGCCTGAACAAGGGGGCGGTTCGCTGATTCCAGAAGGCAGACCTAACCCCGGAACCCTGCACACCATCAGCATCGGAGCCAATGGTATGCCAGGCGTATATCGTCTGGAAATTCAATCTATCGCAGGCAATGGCAAGATTTCGATCTCAGGGAATAATTCCAGAGAGCCTTCCCGAGTCGCCTTCGATTATTTCAAGGCCAATGCCTCAAGAGTCAGTGTGGCAATCAAACCTGGGGAGCATGACTTCCATTTACACCTGGTCGAGCTGCAAAATTCAGGTGCGCCAGTAATGATGACGCTCGCGAATTTCATCGCGCTTTGCTCTGCAACGCTTTCAAAGCCAATTCAAAGCCAGATGGTGGTGATGGGCGATATGAGCCTGGGAGGTACCATTACTCAGGCACGCAGCCTGGCTGAAAGTTTGCAGGTCGCATTCGATGCAGGAGCCAAACGGATCCTGCTGCCGATGTCGAGCGTGACGGATATACCGACTGTGCCAGGTGAATTGTTTGCAAAATTTCAGACCAGTTTTTATTCTGATCCGGTGGATGCGGTGTTTAAGGCATTGGGAGTGGAGTGAGCAGAGGTCTTTTCGGTATAGCTGAGACATTTTTTGAATCGCATCTGCCATTTTATTGCGTAATGCCAATAGCTTGATGACTTTTACGCCATCTCCAAGACCCAGTCGCCACCATTCCAGTTGTTGAGTATCGGCTACGGTCACTTGCAATGATAGTGATGAGCGCTCATATGCGAAACTCAACAGAATAGCGGTGGAAGCCACTGCTGCGACTTCCACAACCTGCTTATGCCGCCTTCGCCATCTCATTCCCAGCCAATTTATTGGTAAGCTTGGTAGGCATCGGCACCACCGTCTGACCTGACACAGCGCCTGAAGTCGCCTCAGGATAGAATTCTTCAACAATGGCAGGTGCTTCTTCTTCATTATCTTCAAAGGCTCCATTGCTGAGTCCAATTCGAGCAGCCAGCTCCAGTGCCTTGATACCGGTGGTTGTCAGACAAAGGCCGGGGTCAGGTCTTGACAAGACCTGACCCCAGCCTTTTTCGCAATTAC
>CAIRBC010000243.1 GCA_903876685.1 uncultured Nitrosomonadales bacterium
AAACGCCAGGTCAGTCTGACGGAATTCAGCCTGCAACAATTCCAGCAGTGCATCCAGCAACAATGCATAGTCATCCAGATAAGCATTCAGGTGCGCATGACCGTCTTTGCAGGTCGCCAGCAATCTGCCGTCTTGCCACATCGTGGTGCGGATGAAATTCATTGCACGCTGTGCCGAGCTTATATACTCAGGCTTATCCAGCATCCGGCCAGCATGTGCCATTCCTTTGATTAGCAGGGCATTCCAGCTGACCAGGATTTTTTCGTCGCGTCCCGGTCGTACTCTTAGTTCCCGCGCAGCAAACAATTTTTGTTGTGCACTGGCAAGCAATTGTTCAGCCTGGACAATCGTCAACTGCCTTTCTGCTGCAAGGGATTCCAGCGGTTTTGCGATTAGCAGATTCCAAAACTCATTCTCAAAATTGGCAGGCTGATCCAGACCGAAATGCGCTGCTGTGATCGTAAGCTCTTCAGCGCTTAACAGACGGGTTACTTCCTCTCTGCTCCACACATAAAATTTTCCTTCTTCATGTTCGGAATCTGCATCCAGACTAGAATAGTACCCACCTTGTGGCGATTGCATCTCACGCAACGTCCAACTAGCAATACCCTGTGCTGCGCGCCTGAATACCGCTTCATCGGTAATCACCAAGGCATCGGTATAAAGCGCCAGCAACGATCCATTGTCGTAGAGCATTTTCTCGAAGTGCGGGATAGCCCAGCGTTCATCCACGCTGTAGCGGCTAAAACCTCCGCCCAGTTGATCGTGGATACCGCCTTCCGCCATTTTTAGCAGCGTATACAGCGCCATTTTGTAACTGCCCTGCCTGAGCAGAAATTCGATGCCAGTCGGTTGCGGGAATTTGGGTGCGCCGCCAAAGCCACCATGCACCGCATCAAAAGACTGTTGAAAAT
Organism: uncultured Nitrosomonadales bacterium; assembly: GCA_903876685.1. Lineage (GTDB taxonomy): Bacteria > Pseudomonadota > Gammaproteobacteria > Burkholderiales > Gallionellaceae > Gallionella. Next base: position 915 of record CAIRBC010000243.1, read on the forward strand.
TTCTGCCAGCCTGATCCAGCGGGGTATTGCTGAATTCAACTCCTGTAGCGCAATCGGTTAATGTGGAGGCAAAAGCGTTTAGCAGTGAGGCATTTTGCCGGTTGATGTCTTCGGTACGCGTGCGATAAATTTCAGCCACATGTTCCAATATCTGTACAAAACCGGGCAGTCTATAGCGCGCTACATTGGGGAAATAGGTGCCGCCAAAAAATGGCAATTGTTCGGGTGTCAGGAACAGGGTTAGCGGCCAACCGCCACTGCGTTGAGTCAGCATCGCATGGGCGGCCTGATAAATCTGGTCGAGATCGGGGCGCTCTTCGCGATCCACCTTGATGTTGATGAAATGCCGGTTCATTACCGCAGCGATAGCCGGATCTTCAAAAGACTCGTGCGCCATCACATGACACCAATGACAAGCAGAGTAGCCGATGGAAAGCAGGATCGGCTTATTCTGCTCGCGTGCAATGCGTAATGCATCCTCCCCCCAAGGATACCAGTCCACTGGGTTATTGGCATGTTGCTGTAAATAGGGACTGGTTTGTTGCGCAAGACGATTGGACATGGTTGTTATTCCCAACAATATAAAAACAAAAGCGGATGCCTTTTAAAAATAACTTTTTTTCATGCGACCAAAGAATCCCGGACCCCATTCACATACTTTGTAGGCAAAGGGGTAAAGTTGTTCACCAGGTAGAATTTTTTCCGGCTTTTTCCAACTATTGTCCTCTTTGATGGAATATTGCTGCGTTTCGCAATTGAGCTTGTATTCTGTCCCTATATCTGGCGAGGTCGGGTCATAGGAGCTAAAGGTCGTGAAAGACACTATCTTTTCATCTTTTATTAACGCTTCAGGTTCGTAAAAAATGTTGGTTCCTTCGATAGGCGTGCGGTTTTTTTTGGCAGTCCCCCCCCATGAAATATTATCATCCGGTGTGATAATTTTTTTTACAGATTCTCCCAATGAAATATTATCTTCACTGAATCCGGAGATCGGAAATGCGTAAATCAAACATATGAACAGCAATTTAATCGGCTTGGTAAGCATGGCGTAATTCCTTAGTAGTGTTATAACTATAGTCGACCAGGCAGAAAAGCCAGATTTCGACGACCTTTGACAGTTTCTGATTCTCACAAAGTTGCACTGCAGCCTTGTTTCGGTGAACTTGATGCTCATTATAATGTGCCACAAGTGACAATAATATTCCTGAAAATTTTTTGCACCTTAATAAATTGTAAATAAGTCAATTATAATATTGACGCGAGTGTAAAATGCACACATAATGAGCTGGCAATTCAAGTCTTCCTCAACCAACTTTACCAGAGTGCAATATGAACACTTTATTTATCTATAATTTCCGTGTATGCCTGTTTTTTGTGTTAGCGCTGTTTCTGACCGGTTGTGGCGGTGGTGGTGGAAGTGGTGGTGGCAGTGCAGGAGGGACTGTAATTTCCGGTATTGCGTCCAAAGGCCCCTTGAATGGCTCCGTTATCAAGATTTATCAACTGAATGCCGATGGTACGCAGGGTGCTCAACTCGGCACAGATACGTCCACTAATCCAGACGGTTCATACCAGGTTAATATTGGCAACTATAGTGGTCCGATACTGGTCGTTGCCAGCCATGGCACCTATGTGGATGAAGCGACGGGTGCCTTGACCAGCTTGGCAACACCGCTACGCACTGCACTGCCGAATGTGTCGGGTAATGCTACAGTTGCGGTCACGGCGATGACAGAAATGGCAGTAACCCTGGCAGAAACCGGTGGGAAAATGACCCCAGTCAGGATCGCAGATGCGCAAAATCAGGTTGAACAAAATCTTGCTAACGGGATAAATATTGTGAGCACTTTACCCGCCGATGTGAGTAAACCGTTAGCAGGAGCAAGCGATACACAGAAGGAATATGGCATCTTGCTTGCAGCTGTCTCCCAGCATGCAGAAAGCATAAAAATAGCCAACAGTAAACCCAAGCAGGATGTCGCGGGTGCAATAGCCGATTTAGCAAAGCTGGCTAGCAGCGAAGTGGATACCGCTACCAAGGATGTGATCAAGCAAAAACTCCGCACCGATATTTATAATTCGGTAAAAAGTGAAAGTAACAAAAGCGATATTTCCGATGAAAGTAAATTGGGTGTATTCATCAACGTGGGAGGCAGTTCAAGCGGTTCTTCGACCGGTTCAAACAGCGGTTCTTCCAGTGTCCCCGGCACTTTCACGCTGCTTGCCTGGAACGATCTGGGCATGCACTGTGTAGACGGGAAAGATTACTCGATTTTTTCCATCTTGCCGCCGTTCAATAACCTGCATGCTCAACTGGTTAATTCCACGACAGGCGCACTGGTTAGCGCTGCCTCCGGGGTTACTCTGACCTATGAGGCGGTGGCTGATGTAGCCGGCTCGATCAATACCACCAGCTTTGCCAAAACCAATTTTTGGACTTGGGCAATGTCGCTTTATAACAAGCTGTTCAGTCTGGTATCGTTGTCGAATGATATAGGTTTGACAGGTAATATGACCCCTACACTTACCCCCAAGCCTTTGGCTTATAACGGTACCAACAACTGGTTCGAGACCGTCGGAATTCCGGTTACCCCCTATGATGATAACGGGGTTAAAAACTTCTATCCGATGGTTAAAGTCGTAGCGAAAGACGCATCCAACAAGGTCATCGCAACGGCGCGCACGGTTTTACCGGTGAGCGACGAGATGAGCTGTAAATCCTGTCATGCTTCAAATTCCGTCGTTGCCGCAAAACCCGCAGCCGGCTGGGTTAATGACCCTAATGTGGAAATTGACTGGAAGAAAAACATTGTCAGCCTGCACGATGATAAACAGCTAAGCAGCAACATTTTCATCACCGCGCTGGCCAAATATGGCTATGACAGTGGTGGGCTATACAAGACGGTACTGGCTGGCAAGCCCGTTTTGTGCGCAAACTGTCATTCGTCCAATGCCCTGCCCGGAACCGGTGTGGTCGGCATCAGTTCGCTTACCCAGGCAATGCATAGCCGGCATGCCACGGTCACCGACCCTACACCAGGAGTGAGTCAGGGCACTAAACTCGATGACAGCAGCAATCGTACCGCCTGTTATCTTTGCCATCCCGGTTCGGTTACCAAATGCTTGCGTGGCGCAATGGGTAAAGCGGTTGCAGCCAACGGCGACATGCTGATGGGTTGTCAAAGTTGCCACGGCAAGATGAGTGCGGTGGGTAGTCCATCGCGAACCGGTTGGTTGCAAGAACCTAACTGTCAGTCATGTCACCACGATGGTCTCCGATTGACGAATGCGCTTAATGCCTCAGGTGTTCCGGTGACCACTAGCGATCCGCGCTTCGCGACCAATGCCGATACTCCTGCTGCTGGTTTTAGTCTGTATCGTTTCAGCACCGGTCACGGGAAGTTGCAATGTGAAGCTTGTCACGGTGCAACTCACGCTGAATACCCAAGCTCTCATGTCAATGATAATGTGTTGAGCATGGATATACAGGGTCATACCGGCACGATTGCCGAGTGCAACAGTTGCCACAAGACAGTACCCTCCACGCTGGCAGGCGGTCCGCACGGGATGCACACCATCGGCTCTGCCTGGGTAAGTTTGCACAAGAGCTATGCCAGAAGCAATCTTGCATCCTGTCAATACTGCCATGGTGCAAATTATCGAGGCACGGCCTTGAGCCAGGTAAAAATGGCCAAGAGTTTCAGCGTCGAAGGCAGGACGATTAGTTTCGCTGCCGGTCAGGCAGTCACCTGCTATGACTGCCACAATGGACCCAATGGCGGCTAAATAAGGGTGAGTGAGGTGGGGTTGCCCGGCGTTACCCCACCTCTTGCAGCTTCCTCCAGTAAATATTTCTTGAGTGCTTGTGCTGCGCTGGACAGTCGCTTGTTAGTGCGGTGCACCACATACCAGTTGCGTGTCAGCGGGAAGTGTTCGGCCTTGAGCACCACCAGTCGCCCGGTTTCCAGTTCCAGTTCGAGACAGTGCAACGAGAGAATTCCCAAGCCCATACCTGCTTGTACCGCCTGTTTTACCGCCTCATTGGTCTGCATTTCCATGCCTATCTTCGGCTTTATTCCGTGAGTTGCGAACATGCGCTCCATAGCGCTACGCGTACCTGAACCTGGTTCTCTGGATAAAAATGTCTGCTGTGCCAGCAGTTCCAGTTTGACCTGCGGTTGCTTTGCCAGTGGATGGTCAGGTGCTGCAATGACCACCAACGGGTTCTCCATGAATGAATTTGCACAAACATCTATATCTTCCGGCGGCTTCCCCATAATCGCCAGATCGGTGCTGTTCTGAGACAGATGTTCAAGTACCGTAGCGCGGTTGGCTACCTTTAAACTTAGCTGAAGGTTTTGATAGCGCTTGCAGAATATCGCAAGCAGTCCGGGGGTAAAATAATTGGCGGTACTAACCACCGATAAAATAAGGTTACCTTGACCCAAGCCTTTTAGCTCTGAGAAAACATCTTCAATTTCATCGAGTTGCCGGGCGATGTTACGACTGTAGCGGTAAAGCTCTTTCCCTGCTTCGGTCAGATAAATTTTTTTCCCCAGTTGTTCGAATAAAGGCAAGCCTAGATTAGTTTCCAGTTGGTTAATCTGCATCGACACGGCCGGTTGTGACAGGTATAGTTCTTCGGCGGCACGGGTGTAGCTCAGGTGTCTGGCTACACTCTCGAAGACCTGAAGCTGACGCAAGGTTAAATTTAGCATAGCTAAAGTATAATAAGTATTTCTTATGATTGCCATAAAAATGATTGACTGTTATTT
>CAIRBC010000244.1 GCA_903876685.1 uncultured Nitrosomonadales bacterium
AAGGTTCATAGGGCACAATTCGGTCGGGGAATTTGCGACAGGGGTCTCTCCCGCAAGCGGGGAGAGCGCAGCGAGGGGGGCGTAGCCGGGAGTAAGTCGCTACGCGTGTTTCACGTTAAAGTGAGATGGTAGGTCGTGGCAGATTCGAACTGCAGACAAACGGATTAAAAGTCCGCGTGAATGGCTATTTATGGGTGTTGATTAACATTTGCAGAGTATGTAATAAACTCACAAATACAGTCACTTAAATAATACTACCTTGTTTGTTGTGTTGATATGTAGTCCGCTCTATACTGCATTTGTGGTGACATTATGGTGACATTTCAAATATACAGGGGGTGGCATGAAAAACGAACAGGCGATGGCGAGAAAAGAGCGCGAAGCCCAAAACTGACAGAACCCGGCATCCTTGCGCAGTTATCAGATATTCGCCTTGCCGACCTGACACCTGAGCGGATTACAGCATGGGCAAAGGTGGAAGGCCAAAAGCGAGCAGGCCGAGCCCGCCTTGCCGCTCGACTTCTGAAGGCATTTTGCTCATGGTGCGCAGAATATCCAGCCTACAGCGAAATCATGAAAAGCAACCCTGCAAAGAACAAGGCTGCCCGCGAGCAACTAGGCAAGCCAGAAGCAAATGAAGATGTATTGCAACGCGAACAACTGCCCGCGTGGTTCGCTGCCGTGAAGCAAACCGGCAACCCTGTTTTATCCGCATACCTGCAAACCTTGCTATTGTCTGGAGCGAGACCCAATGAATTAACCGCGCTACGCTGGCAGGATGCAGATTTTATCTGGAAGAGCATGACCATACGCGACAAGGTGGATGGCTTGCGAGTAATTCCGCTGCAGCCCTACATGGGGCAACTGCTGGCCGCCCTGCCGCGCCGGAACGAGTATGTATTCAGCGTCCTACAGCAGCAAGCGGACACGTCACAGACCCGCATGATGCATTCAAAAAGGCTTGTGAGCTGGTATTGAATTGACGCTGTACGGGCTGCGCGGCAGCTTTGCCAGTCTGTGCGAGTGGATAGAGACCCCTGCCGGAATTGCTGCGCAGATACAAGGCCACAAGCCCAGCGGCGTTAGAGAAAAGCACTACATCCGCCGCCCGCTCGATTTGTTGCGCATGTGGCATGTCAAGATTGAGGCGTGGATTCTGGAGCAGGCCGGGATAGAGTTTGTACCGGTGCAAGCCGGTTTGCACGTGGTGGCTAATGCTTGAACTTCTATTAATGTAACGTATAATTCACACTATGTATAAAGTTTCAGATTATCTGACCGATGACGGGCATGACCCCTTCAAGGAATGGCTGGTAAATCTGGCAGACCGGCAAGCGCGGGCGCGTATCGTTGTGCGAGTGCAGCGAATGGCAGCCGGAAACTTTGGCGACTGCAAGCCTATTTCAGAAGGTGTGTGGGAATTGCGTATAGATTGGGGTGCGGGATTTCGAGTGTATTACGCCAAAGCAGGAACAAAACTTATCTTGATTCTAGTAGCAGGAGATAAGCGGAAGCAACAGGCTGACATTGAAACAGCATTGGAATACTGGAAAAACTGGAAAAGGAGAAACGAGACATGAGCAAAGCATCACGCCCTCATGATGATGCAGTAGTGGAACTGCTGCACGAAGACCCGGCCTTTGCCGATGAATACCTATCGGCTGCGCTGGATGAAGTCAATCAGCCCGGAGGCCGTGAAGCCCTGTTAGCTGCACTGCGACATATCGCGGAAGCACAAGGCATGACCGCTGTAGCTGAACGTGCAGGTATCCCTAGAGAGAGCCTTTACCGCGCCTTATCAACGAATGGCAACCCGACCGTTAAAACTTTGCTGGCCGTGGTAGGTGCTGCCGGTTTGAAATTGTCCGTGCACCGATAGCCGCCTGACTGTTTACCCCCGCATAGCTCGACGGAGCGAAAAGCCGGAAACTTTCACCGGCCTGGCGGGGGTTCCTTATTGAAAGTTGACACCGTAAAGGGTGCGAATGACATTGCCATTAAAAATCCGTTACACTAACGCTGAGGCTAAAGAGTTCATTTCGAATGTAACCGGCGATGCAGTCACTATATCTCAGGTTATTGACTGGGGAGAGCAAGGACTTTACCTGCTTTACGCGCCCATCAAATTAGCTAATATTCGGCAGGTAGATAAATCTGATACTGTCCGGATAACTGATTCAATAGTTGAAATCCGCCCGAACAATTTACAAGTAGACGCACTAGGGCGGTGGTTGTCAAGCTAGTTGTCGCCTGAATGCTCATTTTCATGCTGCCATTTTTACACGTGATTCTCCTTTCAGTTTAACGTCTGTTTCAGCTATTTTTTGATCGGGATTCAGGTGCACAACGCGAACAGGTTCCCAGTTTCGAACATCACCGCTCCATCGCCCTGGGTGCTTGGATTGAGCTGCCTTATAGACTATGGTACGTTTGCTCAATAAGTC
>CAIRBC010000245.1 GCA_903876685.1 uncultured Nitrosomonadales bacterium
AAGTCAGCACAAATGGTGCGCAAGCGCACCCTACGGTAAGACTCATGAGCCTGGGAGATCTTCTACCACCCTTTAACCTCATTGGTAATTGCGTAAAGTGTAAACCGAGAAATGAAGGATGCCGAAAATCTGCTCAGAAATTTTGCCGGTCAGCAAGTAGCCGCACCATCTTTGCAGCCAGTCAATCAGTTCTAAGTCGCCACTGAAAATCTGCTCAAGGAATGCATACCAGCGAACAGCCTTTGCCGGGTCGCCCAGGGTGCAAGGTGCCAGGCTCTTGGTTAGGTAATCTGCTGGCGTTGTGGGTCGAGCTTTGCCAGTGCGCAAGTCGATTCCTTGGCGCGCCTGATCGAACCCCACCAGCCAAGGGTCAGCGTCGATTTGCGTTAGTGACAAGCGTATGCGCCCACGATCCGACAACAGCGATATGGCTGCATCAACTTTCTGGCACGACATACTGTCACGCGCCCATTTTGCAAAGTGTTCTGCCTCGCGCATGTCGAAGCCCGCGCCTTCAGCGTAAATTGATCGCGCCAGTCCTGCGGCCAGTTCTCGTACTTGAGCGCCCGAAACATCCCATTGCCATGAGTCGCCATTCCAAATTAGCCATGACTTTGTTTCTGAAATATAACGCAATTTTTCGCCGTGAAGGTCGAATAATCGCTGCGCATTTCCCACTTCAGTCAGCGGTCTCGTCGTTGCGGTGCCACAGGCGCATCGAATTTAGTAGGATGTGCATCAGCGTCAACCGCGCCGTCAGACTGCGCAGAATCGCTCCTTGCGGCCTCTAGCTGCTCGCGCACCTCGGACAGCCCGGCAAATTGATGCAGGTCGTTAAAATCGCCAGATTCCCGGCCATCACTAAAAGTTGGCAAAATCATTGCGCTGTTCGGCATCGTTTCGGCCAATGCGGCTTTTGCATATTTTTCGCCAGCGCCGTGTGCATCAAGGTCGCCAGCGATTCTGATAAAACTGTTCGGGTAGCGAGCACGAAGGTCGGCAGCAACTACGGCAAGATTCGATCCGAAAAAACAACAGACACAAGCGCCGATCCCCGACTCGTAACCGCTTGCTGCGGTCGCGTAGCCTTCGAATAGGTTAATGTCCTCGCCATCCTTCAATGTGCCGCAAACTAAACGGCCTCCCTTCATTTTTGCATCGGTCGCGAACTGCTTGCGGCCATCAGGGAAAATATCCTGCACCGATTGCAAATTATCTTCTGCATCGAAAACGGGAATATTTGCGCGTCCATGCAGTCCTTGGCGAATGTCTCCGTAAATTTGAGCGCCTTTCCTTGAAAAATATTCATGTACAGTCAGCCTCGGCAATCCTTCGCGTTCACCAGCCAGCATTTTTGCTGTTTTTGCGTGCAGTTCGTCGCGCTCAGCTTCGGCTTGCTTACGGGCGGATGCGGCCTGCGCCTTGAGCACCTTCAGTTCCTCGCTGGTGGGTGCCTGCTGTCAGTTCTCGCGCATCTGCCAGACAAAGGTAGTGCCATCGCGCCAGTTTCCGAAAGCCGCCCCCAGGCCATCAGGGAACGGGCGCAACCATCCAGATTTGTCGTGCTGCTTGCCGTTTGTGCTGAAACGCGTGTTCCGCTCAGTGCTTACGCCACCCGGGAATTGCATACCAACTTGAGCAAATGCATCTTTAATACTCGAAGTGAAAATTATAACGGCAGTCACATTACCCCCAAATATTTCAAAAATATACGGGTAATTTCCACGTCAAAAATTACTACCATCACGGCAACTGGCATCCAAAAGTCGTTAATCGCAACTTGCGCTGTTAACGCAAAATTTTCGATCAGCTTGACGGTCTCATCGGAAACAGTTAAAATTTTTACGTTCATTTAAGTTGATCCTTTTTGTGAACTTTGTTTTACAAATCCCTGTTCTCGCAGGAATTTCCAATTTTTATCAATCGGCTTTTTTCCGAAGAGCCAGGCTAATTGCTCCAAGCTCTTGCGTATCGCGTCCGGGTCTGTGCGGCGGTCGGGGTTTTTCATTCATACGCCCCCATTCAGCAGGGCGCGAATATCGGCAACCTTCCACGCAAGGCGGCCACAAATGCGAATCGGGCGAAGTGCGCCGTTTTCCAGACACGCCCAGGCGCGCAAGGTCTGCGGACGGCGGTTCAGGTAATGAGCGGCTTGGTCAGTTGGTACAGTGGGGCGTGTGACTTGTTCCAGCGGCGGGAATGTCGGCAGGCTATGCGCGGCAGTTGTTGCGGGTAAAGATTGAGCGATTGCGTTTTGCATTGTGAAACCTCATTTGTCATTTGCGAGGCTTCGTTATCACTTACCGCTGTTTTTCACCTAATACCGCGGTATTTAATTTCTAGCGTTTATGCGGGTTTGCGGGAAGGTGTACGGTATTAGAGCGGTATTATAGAGCGGTATCTAATCGCGGAAAGTTGCTGATACTTCGCGCCATTCATCAGCCCAATCCTTCAGACTGATAAATACGGCATCAAGTTTTCTAATCGGTATTTTTTTACCGTAAAGTGCGACAGCGATTAGTACCGGATTCCAAGTGGCTGAAACTTTTCTGCCTGGGCTTCCTTGTGATAAACGGCAATCAATTAACCATTTTGGCACGTTGGCCAGGGCTCTAGCCCATTGGTCGCGGTCAAAATTAAGCCCATTAAATGCGCCGATAACAGCACCCTTCGTTAAGCCTTGCTTTGTTTCTACCTCGGCTTTCACCTCCGCGGCGGGTGCAGGCTTCGCAACAGGCAAAAATGATATGCAATCTAATGACAAAAGCTCGCCCGCCCCGAAAGCATCCCTAAAAATTGCACGCCACTGGTCGGCAGCACTTGCCCCGTCAAGAAAATGAGGCGCTGAAATTATGTGATTCCTAAAGGATTTAGAGGCTTCAGATTCCATACCGGCGCACATGGCGGCAAGTTGCGGCTCAGTAGTCTGATTCCGTGATATTCGAGCGGCGGCATGTTCAGTGCTTTGCCCGGATGCATTATTCGCAATTCTATCAAGCAAATATTCAACCTGTGCCACCTCATAATTTTGCAGGTCAACAGGCATTAAATAACCCTTCGTTTCAATCAATTTCTTTAATGATGAGACGCTTATAACATCGCTTCCAAACCCACGGCCTGATAACCTTTCATCAAACAACATTTTCATTTTGCAGCATCCTTTCAAACGTGCTTTCAATACGAAACCCCCGTCAGGCCGGTGAAAGTGTCCGGCTTTTCGCTCCGTCGAGCTATGCGGGGTAATCGGTCAGGCAGCCAGTCGTTCCAACGGCTTACGTTCTTCGGCTCTATGCTTTGCTTCCCATAGGTCGCGCTGTCCCTGCATTCGCAGCCACAAGCCCGGCGATGTTCCAAGGGCTTCGCTCAGGCGCAAGTCCATATCCGCACTCACGGCAGCATGTCCGTGAAGGATGCGGGAAAGCATCACCCTGGATATTCCCAAATGTTGAGCAGCAGCGGTAACGCTCAGCCCCAAATCTTCAAGCCAGCCTGTTAATACTTCGCCAGGGTGTGCCGGGTTGTGCATGTCCATAATATTTCCTCAGTGATAATCGAGATAATCCACCAACTCTACGTCTATTCCATCGAACCGAAAAATTACTCGCCAGTTTGCTTGAACGGTTATGGAAAGGAACCCGGCGCGGTCGCCGGTCAATCCATGCAAACGCCAGGCAGGACGCTTCAAGTCTTCTGGCTCTTCGGCTACGTTTAGCGCGGTTAGCTGCTCCCTCAGTCGCTTGGCATGTATCGGCTGAATACCCGCTAAGCTCCCGGTTTTGTAGAAAGCTTCAAGCCCTTTATGGCGGAAAGATTTAATCATAATATGTTAAGCGTAGATTTACAACAACAATGTTATCAAGCTTCGGCATTCACAACACGTAAACCGGCTTGCATCGGCACAAACTCGATTCCGGCCTGCTCCAGCATCCACGCCTCAATCTTGACATGCCACATGCGCAACAGGTCGAGCGGGCGGCGGATGTAGTGCTTTTCTCTAACGCCGCTTGGTTTGTGCCCTTGTATCTGCGCAGCGATTCCGGCAGGGGTCTCTATCCATTCGCATAGGCTGGCAAAGCTCCCGCGCAGCCCGTACAGCGTCAATTCAATACCAGCTATTGCACAAGCCTTCTTGAATGCATCATGCGGGTCTGTGACGTGTCCGCTTGCGGCTGTAGGACTGCTGAATACATACTCGTTCCGGCGCGGCAGGGCGGCCAGCAGTTGCCCCATATAGGGCGGCAGCGGAATAACTCGCAAGCCTTCCACCTTGTCGCGTATGGTCATGCTCTTCCATTGAAAATCAACATCAGCCCAGCGTAGCGCGGTTAATTCATTGGGTCTCGCTCCAGACAATAGCAAGGTTTGCAGGTATGCGGATAAAACAGGGTTGCCGATTTGCTTCACGGCCGCGAACCATGCGGGCAGTTGCTCACGTTGCAGCACGACTTCATTGGCTTCCGGCTTGCCCAGTTGCTCGCGGGCAGCCTTGTTTTTTGCCGGGTTGCTTTTCATGATTTCCCGATATTCCGGATATTCGGCGCACCATGAGCAGAAAGCTTTTAGCAGACGGTTTGCAATCCGGGCGCGCCCTGCTCGTTTCTCGCCCTCAAACTTCGCCCATGCTGTAACCCGCTCGGGTGTCAGGTCAATCAGGCGCACATCTGCCAATGAAGCCAATACGCCCGGCTCGGTCAGTTTTTGGCCTCGTGTGCGTTTTTCACCACCTGGCTGCATAACCTCAACATGGTCGCCGTAGTGATGCTCTCCCCAGAAAGGTTTGCGCGCTTCAATGTACTCATTCCATGCCATGCCAACTGTAACGGATTCGCGGACTTGTTGAGCCAGCAGCGCGGCGGCTTCTGCTTCCTTGGCGGCCAGTGCGGCAACCTTCGCGGCTTCCTTGTCAGCCTTCACCTGGCGCGGGTCGTCGCCATTGTCTATCAGGGTTTGCAGGCGGCGGGCTTCTGCTTGCGCAGCGGCAATGCTCCACTTGTCGGTCTTGCCAATCGTCAGCCGTGCGGATTGCCCTTGTATCTTGGTTTGATAGATATATGACTTCGCACCAGTGGCAATAACACGAACGGCCAAGCCTAACGGGTCATCAGCCCATAGGAACGCCTGCAACTTATCCTTGGGGCACTCAAAGCCTGCTATGCGCCCGGCGGTCAACTTTACCTTGCCAGCTTTTACTATCACTTCAACCTTCGCCATGATGCCCCCTGAAAAATTGTAACCAGATTGTAACCAGATTGTAACCGCAAATTCAGTATATCGCGGAATACATATCAACACAATGAATAAGGGTATTATTCGTAACTTGATGATTTATATTGAAACGTTCGAAATATAGAATGCCAATCAACACCAAAAAACACCGTTTAAAGTGGACTCTTAATCCATTGGTCGAAGGTTCGAATCCTTCACGGCCCACCAGTAGAATCAATCAGTTAGGCCATTCTTAGGAGTGGTCTTTTTGCTGTCTGAAATATCGTGTAGGCGCGGGTGTAGGCACGGATTGCCGCATGTAGAATAATTGCTGTTTGCCGCCTGGCTTGGCGCGCTTAAAGGGTTGCCAGTGGGTCTAGGGTAACTGGGGGGGTAACTGGGGTCAGGTCTAGCATTGATGCATGTGCATCAATGCTGTAATCGCCACCCCATGCCCATACGCTTCCATCAGATTTCACAGAAAGGGAGTGATCATATCCTGCTGCAACGGCTACCACACTTGATAACCCTTGCACCTGCACCAGTGACGAGTGATTCACATTTGTGCCATCGCCGAGCTGATCAGAACTGTTATCACCCCGCGCCCAGACACTTCCATCAGACTTGACGATCAATTCATGTGCATTTCCTGAGGATACCCAATGCAGACCGGAATTTTGCCCAAGATTTAGGCCCGAAACAGCTTGCGGGGAGGTGGCTTGCAATTTTCGCCCGAAACCAATTTGACCAGATGCATTGCTCCCCCACCCATAAACTGTGCCATCGGAACTCAATCCAAGGGAATGGTCAGTGCCAGAAACTACCATTGGCGACACAGGAGAAGCATGCACAGGAAAAAAATCCAAACAAAATGAAAAAAGAATCAATAAGGTCAAACTCGATTGATTCTAACGAATAACTTTTTGTAACTCCATGTACTTAAAGAAAAATAAGTTTTTCAAGCTTGCGAGCATATCTTCACCTACATCAATAAATTTTGACGCGAGATTCCACTTATGCAGTATCTCAAAGTGGGGTAGAAAGTTCTTGTTACCCATGATTTCTTTTGATTCTGATGAAGTCATACTGCAAACAACATGTCCTGACAACCCTTGAAATGACAAAGCATCAAAATAACCTTAACTGTGTGACCTCTTCGCACCTGGTTTGGCTTTTGAAAAAATCCCACAAACCGGTAACTCATGCTCTCAGTCTTTTCACCATTCACAAACTTGATGAAATGGTACAACTTGATTTCCTTTTTTGTCAGCAAGTGACAGCAATGACATAGAAGATAAATTATTGACAAGGTTGAGTGCTGGTAGCTAAATCGGATGTCTGCCTCGAAGCTCCGCTCCTGGCACACAGCGCCAATTCATGATGCAAAATAAACAGCCAGAAACCTGCCATTCTCACCTATCCTATAGATCAACTAGGCAGCCAGTTTCAGGCTTGACACCGCTTTGGTTAGCTTGGCCTCAGGTACTCCATCTGCACGTAGTTTCTCGATGAGCTGTGCGACTGCGTTACCTTCCATTCGCTCTAAATCTTCGCGCAATCCAGCACCAACATACGCGCGCAACAAACCTTGATAGCCGGAAAAACCTTTGATCGGTGCGACCCTCTTCAAATCGCTTATTACATCATCAGGCATCCGCAAGGTTACAGATACCATCGGACGATCTTTTGATAAACGTTTTTTTATGGTTTCAATTTTCATAATTATCCCTTTCATGAGGCTCGGCCTTGCGGGCTGAAATGATGCGAATAAATTCATCCTCAATTTCCAGATGCACGACAAATAATAGTCAAAAATCAAAGTCGCAACCTAATGCGCCTTCCCGCTTTTCACTATTTCGTGTTGCATCCAAATATTGGACAAATGGATCAAAAAATACTTGTGCGGCCTGTTCAAAAGAAACACCATCATGATTCTTTATGTTTAACGTGAAACACGCGTAGCGACTTACTCCCGGCTACGCCCCCCTCGCTGCGCTCTCCCCGCTTGCGGGAGAGGGATGGGGTGAGGGAAACGGACATGGCGGTTTCATTACAAGGGG
>CAIRBC010000246.1 GCA_903876685.1 uncultured Nitrosomonadales bacterium
CGTTTCCCTCACCCCATCCCTCTCCCGCAAGCGGGGAGAGCGCAGCGAGGGGGGCGTAGCCGGGAGTAAGTCGCTACGCGTGTTTCACGTTAACCCGACCTACCGATGATGTCAGGCCGCTGAGGCGATTTTCTGCTGGGTTTTGGCCAAAGCCGTATCTACACACTGACAAAACAGCATGCTTTTTTCAGCCAGTGACTTGACATGATCTGAATCCAGACAAAATACCTTCACTTCACCACAGGCTCGAGCCGTCATCGCATGAGGCGATCCCACCACAAAGCCCATTTCCCCGGCACAGTCACCTTCATGCAAATAGGTACGCTTCAAGCAAATAGGAAAGGCATTATTTTCCTCGCTATCCTGATCATCCATATCCATATTGCCATAAATTCCAAAATTTACCCAGCGATGCGGATGAGCCGCCTGGCGCATTTCCACCTCGCCCTCTCGGATGATAAACAAACGATCATCCGCTTCGCCTTCCTTGAATAAAGCCTCACCATCCTGCAAGGTAATCGGCGCCAGCGACTCCGTACACGCATCACATTCCGGCGCTCCCATGCTGGTCACCAGATAGCCATGCTCCGCCAGCCAATGGCGATTTTCTTCACCCATTAAATCGATTTTATCTTTGGTCGTAATCATTTTATTTACTCCTATGAAAATGCGGCAGATAATTTCAACGTCCGGGAGACTTCCCTCAGGTAAATGGGGTGTTCCACAGACAACGAGTTATAACAACAGGGTGTGACCATTCCATTTTAAAGCGACAAATTTTGCGAACTTTGATGCAGGCGTGACGATAACGAAGAGGATTGATGAATTATAGATTATGCCCATTGCCGTGCAAGGGTGTTTTGCTGATTCGAGGCTAGGGAATAATGAATATTTACTGAGGTATTTACCTGAGGCATACCGGAAAACAGAAACTCCATTGCCTTGAAGATTTCCAGTAGAATGCACGGGTCGTGAATTTAATGTGTTCACGAGTGCGCTGCTGAACATCGATTGCCGATAAAAAATGAATGCCAATGACCTGCTTTTAGCCACCGTTCCGCGTGCCGGAAGTCACAAGTTGCGCAATATTCGCTTGGGATTCGCCTTGATCGTGATGATGCTGGTGCTTGTTGAAGTCATTTCCGCCTGGCTTTCCTGGAATACAGATCAACAAGTCGAGTTCAATCATTTGTCTGCGATTGCGCGAATGAGCAGTCTCACGCTAGACAATTACTTCGACAGACAGCAACTTATCCAGTCGAATTTAGCCAAAGCCCTGGCAGAGCGGAAAATGGCGTTACCCGGCAGTCTGCTCGTCCTGAAAATATTCATGCAGGCCAACCCTGAAATACGCAGCATCGAGATTTCCTCAGCTGCGGGTCACCGGCTATTGACCGATGCAATCAGGCCAGAGGTGTCGGCGGATGGGCTACAGCCTTCCTTTCAAATATCGGTCAAGGAACTGGAAAACGGACAGCAACTGTCGATAGGCCGTGCTGTTAGGCATACGCTCAAGGGTGAATGGTGCTTACCGTTGCGTAGTGCGATTCGTGATGACAGTGGCCAGCTTAGCTACATCTTGACGGTGATACTACCAATAGCAGCACAGCAACACCTATGGCAAACAATCGATTTGCCGGAAGGTGGCTCAATCGGTCTGCTGCCCGGCCTTTATCCGGCAAACGCTACCCTGAGTGACCAGAAAATCTATTCAAGCGTTCACGACCAGGCACTGACGCTATATTTACGCAAACAGGATGTTCCCGAATCCGGGGTTGTCGATAGCGATAACAACGCGGCGAAGACGGATTATCGGCGGGCATTCCAGCAACTGGCCCATTACCCGCTGACGGTATTGGTCAGCTCTCCGTTTGCCAAGGTTCCTGCCCATAGTCTCGATCATTTTAAATTCTCGCTGCTGGCTATTTTGTGTTTGCTGGCGAGTGGTTATATAGGCACCCGTTGGCTCTCGGGCAAGCAAATGCTTTGGGGCGTGCAATGCGTCACTGAAGACCTCGCCGAACGAAAGCACAAAGAGCAAGCGCTCAGCGAGCGTGAAGAGAAATACCGTTTACTCACGGAAAATGCCGAAGAAGTGATCTGGACAATGGATCCACAGACCATGCGTTTTCTGTATATCAGTCCTTCGGTATATAAACTGCGCGGCTATACCCCTGAAGAAATTCTGGCTAATCCGTTAGAAGTCGGCCTGCCTTCAGAGCAAATGCCCATTTGGAATGAAAAAATCAGGCAACGTCTCGCCGCTTTGCAGGCAGGAACAGAAACACTCGGCACGTTTTATACCAATGAGCTTGAACAACGCTGCAAGGATGGCTCCACCGTCTGGACAGAAGTGGTTACTAACTGGTACCTGAACAAAAATACCGGTCTCTATGAGATACGCGGCGTAACCCGCAACATAACCGAACGAAAGAAGGCTGAAGCCGACCTGGAGCTGGCGCACGATACCGAGCTCATCAAAGCAGAGCAACTACGGATGTCTGAAAAAATATTGCGTGAATCGGAAAAGCATATTCGGGTGTTATTCAATAGCGGCAACGATCCGATCTTCGTATACGAAATCGACTCTATTTCTGGCGGACCCCAGGGGCATTTCCTGGAAGTGAACGACGTAGCCTGTTCCAGGCTGGGATATAGCCGCAGAGAATTATTGCTGAAGCGACCTGAAGATATTATCGCTGCCGATGCTGCAACCAATTCTATGCCCAACTTCAAGATTGCCTTCAACCGCAAAGCGGTTTATACCAACACTTACCTAACCCGGAATGGAGAGCCTTTCCCGGTCGAGATCAACGCTCAGGTGTTTGAACTCTACGACAAGACGCTGTTTTTTTCGATGGCACGCGACATCACCGAACGTAAGAAGGCAGAAGCTGACCTCGAACTTGCGCACGCACAACTCGCGCTCAGAAACGCCGAACTGGAACTGATATCGATTACCGACCGGTTGACCGGACTTTATAACCGGCGCAAACTTGATGAGGTGCTGACCCGCGAAATCGCACGCGCCACGCGTTACACTGAAGCCCTGTCGGTTATCATTCTGGATATAGACCATTTCAAAGCGGTAAATGATCAGTATGGCCATCAAACCGGCGACCTGGTGCTAACCGAAATTGCCTCCCTCTTGCAAAGCGGGGTGCGTGAGACCGATATACTGGGCAGATGGGGCGGAGAAGAATTTTTGATTGTTTGTCCCAATACCAGTCTTGAAGGCTCTGCCGTGCTGGCCGAACATTTGCGACAGATGATCCAGACCCTTGAACTGACTGGAGTCGGGCACAAGACCTGTTCGTTTGGTGTGGCGCAAATGGCCAGCGAGGAGCCGATCAATGCGATGATCGCCAGGGCGGATAGCGCCTTGTACAGAGCCAAAAACGGCGGACGCAATCGCGTGGAGGTTGATCAGCAGGGGTAATTAGCCATTACGATGACGGATCAACCGCGACATTTTAGCTGTTTCCTACTGCATTGAGGTAAAATACACGACTTGTCAAAGGAAAACCATGCCCATACGATTGCGTGAAATACCCTATAACTATACCTCTTTTTCCGACCGCGAGATTGTTTTGCGGTTACTTGGAAACGAGGCATGGAACATAATCGACAACTTGCGCACCGAACGCCGTACCGGACGCTCGGCGCGTATGCTTTACGAAGTGCTGGGTGACATCTGGGTGCTGACCCGCAACCCTTATTTGCAGGATGACCTGTTGTCCAACCAGAAACGCCGCGTAGCGCTAGTCGAAGCGTTGCACCATCGTCTGAACGCAATTGATGCTCGCCGTCAAGACAATCAAAAAGTCAAACGTCTACTCGAAATCGCAGCCACTGCGGTCGATCAGTTCGCCGCCGAATTCGAACAAACCTTGCAACTCAGACACCGCGTTTCAAGCGTGCTGTCGCACCTCACCCGTCGCGACAACATTCAGTTCGACGGCCTGGCACGCGTCTCGCATGTAACCGATGCGACCGACTGGCGCGTTGAATATCCGTTCGTGGTGCTCCATCCTGACACAGAAGCAGAAGTGGCGCCGCTGGTGCGTGCCTGCATCGAATTGGGGCTGACCATTATCCCGCGCGGCGGCGGCACCGGATACACCGGTGGCGCAGTGCCGCTAGACAAGTTTTCTGCGGTGATTAACACCGAAAAACTCGACTCGCTCTCCGGCGTTGAACATCTGGTATTGCCCGGTTTGAGCGTTCCCTGCGCCACCCTCCGCTGCGGCGCGGGTGCGGTAACCCGGCGTGTGATGGAAGCCGCCGAAGCCAATAAACTGGTGTTTGCAGTTGATCCGACCTCGGCTGACGCCTCCTGCATCGGTGGCAATGTCTCGATGAATGCGGGTGGCAAGAAAGCCGTGCTCTGGGGGACGGCTCTGGACAACCTGGCTTCCTGGACTATGGTTACACCGGATGGCCTGTGGCTGGAAGTTGAGCGTGTCAACCACAATCTGGGCAAGATTCACGATACGGCTACCGCGACCTTTCGCCTTAGCCGCTTCGAACATGATGGCGTGACACCGCACGGCGATCCGGAAATGCTGGTCATTCCGGGATCCGCCTTCCGCAAGGTGGGACTAGGGAAAGATGTCACCGATAAATTTCTATCCGGACTGCCAGGCATTCAGAAGGAAGGCTGCGACGGCATCATCACCAGCGCGCGCTTCATTCTGCACCGGGCACACAAATATACCCGCACCGTATGTTTGGAGTTTTTCGGTCAAGTGCGCGAAGCGGTACCCTCCATCGTCGAAATCAAAAATTATATGGATGCTAATCCGGCAGCACTGCTGGCCGGGTTGGAACATATGGACGAGCGCTACCTCAAGGCGGTGGGTTATGCAACCAAATCCAATAAAGGTACCCGCCCGAAAATGTTGTTGCTGGCGGATGTGGTCAGCGATGAGGAAAAGGATGCAGACGCGGCAGCCGCGCAGATGGTACAACTGGCAGGCCAGCGCTGTGGCGAAGGCTTCATCGCCGTCACCAGCGAGGCGCGCAAACAATTCTGGCTGGATCGCTCTCGCACCGCCGCTATCGCCAGACATACCAATGCCTTTAAGGTAAACGAAGACGTGGTGATTCCCTTGCCTCGCATGGGCGATTATTGCGACGGCATCGAGCGTATCAATATTGAATTGTCACTATTTAACAAACTCAGGCTGCTAGACGCGCTCGACGAATTTTTTGCCGGTGAACTGCCGCTGTCTTATCAGGACGATACCCAACTAAGCCATGCCGAATTGCTGGGAAACCGCACTCAAGCCACCCGGCAACTGTTAAGCACCGTGCGCCAGCGCTGGCAATGGCTGCTGGACAACCTCGATAACCAGGCCAGCGAGTTGCCGTCCAAACAGCTAACCGCAACCGGTTCGGTGTTTCACGCACTACAGGATCACTCGATTCGTGCCTCCTGGAAAAGCGAGCTGAATCAACCCCTGCAGCATATTTATAGCGGCAATACTTACCGGACGATACTCGAACGCTGTAGCGAAATCCACGCAACGGTGTTGAAAAGCCGCGTATTTGTAGCATTACATATGCATGCCGGCGATGGCAACGTGCATACCAATATCCCGGTCAAC
>CAIRBC010000247.1 GCA_903876685.1 uncultured Nitrosomonadales bacterium
ACGTGAAACTCGCGTAGCGACTTACTCCCCCTCGCCCGCTTGCGGGAGAGGGATGGGGTGAGGGAAACGGACATGGCGGTTTCATTACAAGGGGTGGCATCATTGCCATGTCCGTTAGACAAAGCATTAAACCGGACAGCTACTAGGGTAAAAGTTGAGAAATTGGGGATTTCAAGTCCGACAGGCTGCTAGTCTTTGATTAATGGTAATACTCTCACACAACCAACTGTGCCAGTCCCGCCTGCCCAACCGGTTGTTTAGCGAACCAGGGCACCAATGCCGTGCGTTTCGACAATTCATCAGACACACGACGAATGAACGGAATTTCGTAGTTCCCACGCTGACTCAGAATCGGATCGGTCGTCTTGCAGGCAAACAGACTCTGATTTATCACCCAAGCGTAAGGGTTGATGCCGGCGCGGGATAAATCCGCCTGCAGCCGCTCTGCCTCATGCACTGGGGTCGCTTCCGGCAGGGTCACAATCAGAATGTAGGTATATTTCGGGTCGCGCAGGCGCGGAAGTAGCTCTACCACACTCTCGGGCATATCCCCTCTCGTTCTTTGCACCTCCCGATGAAAAGCTTCTGCGGCATCCAGCAACAGAAGGGTGTGTCCGGTAGGTGCCGTGTCAAGCACGACAAAACCATCGCGTCCCTGATCCACAATTTCTGCAAATGCGCGAAAAACTGCTATTTCTTCGGTGCAGGGAGAACGTAAATCCTCTTCGAGCAACGCGAGGCCTGCTTTATCCAGCTTTGGTGCGGCACGCGCTAGCACCTCTTTGGTGTAACGTTCCACTTCACGCGCAGGATCAATGCGGCTTACTGTCAAACGGTCAACGCAGCCATCCACAGCCGCTGCGATATGAGCGGCCGGATCGGTCGTGGATAAATGTACAAAATGGCCGCGCCGCGCCAAAGACAGCGCAATGGCTGCAGCGACAGTCGTTTTGCCTACGCCCCCTTTGCCCATGGTCATGATTACACCCCGGCCAAGCATTTCAAGTCCATCCACCTGAAGGGCCAGGCTTTGGGTGATGGGCGTATTATCCGCAAATGGGATGTGAGCGATGGGAAGCACAAGTTTCGGGTCGATCAGTTCGCGTAATGCGGCGAGTCCGACGGTGCCGCGCGACACCAGAGCTGTCGTGCTGCCAGGCAGCGCCGCCAGTCCTGTCGGCATGGCGGCCAACGCTGCCGCACCGCGCCTTGTTAGTGCATCGGCCAGCGCATCGCCGGGTTTTTTAGCGGTAAACACGCCATTCAAAGCTAAATGCAAATTGCTTACACCCAATGCCGCTAATTCCTCGCGTGTACGTTCGGCTTCACGCAATGCAGCAGTTTCCGGGCGGCTGACCAGGATTACGCTGGTTAGGGCAGGGTTAGACAGACGTGCAACAGTAGTAGCATACAACGTCTTTTGTTTTTCCAGTCCGGCCAACGGACCGAGGCAGGAAACCCCACCAGAAGAGGCATCAATGAAGCTGTTCCATGCAGAAGGCAAGGTCAGAAGTCGAAGTGTATGACCAGTGGGGGCAGTATCAAAGATGACGTGATCGAAATCAGAAGTAGTATTCGCATCACCGAGCAACTTGGAAAACTCATCGAATGCGGCAATTTCAACGGTGCAAGCACCGGAAAGTTGCTCCTCTATGCTGGCGATGGCCGCAGTCGGCAGAATACCGCGATAAGGTGCGACCATGCGCTCACGATATTCGCGTGCCGCCGACTCTGGATCAATATTCAGTGCATACAGTCCTGACGTTCCGAGAATTAGCGTGGGTGTAGAGGAAAGTTGAGTTCCAAGCACCTCGTCGAGATTGGACGCAGGATCGGTGCTTACGACTAACACGCGCTTACCCGTATCGGCCAAGGCAAGACCAGTGGCACAGGACAGCGAAGTCTTGCCGACCCCGCCCTTTCCTGTGAAAAATAGGTAATGAGTTCGTGCTTCTGGCAATGCCATATTGATTTCCTCAGCAGCAGCCGGATTTCGGCGAGCAGCAAGATTTAGGGGGAATCTGTGACGACTCTCCAGTTTCAGACACACCCAGCTTCTGCGCTAACTGTTGGCGGGAGGGATAGATACCGGTCATAACGATGTGACTGTCCACTACAATAACGGGCAGGCGATCCATGCCTGCTTCCATCTCTTTGATGACCGTAGGGTTGGCGGCGAAAGCTTGAGGTTGCTGGCTGAGATTGTATCGCTGGACAGAAATGCCTTGTTCCTCAAACCATTTCAGATCAGCGGAGAATTGTGCCAACACAGGATCAACGTCAATACCGCAGACACCGGTGGAACAGCACATGGCGGGATCGAATACTTCAAGTTTTTTCATGATTACTCCTTAATTTTCTTGATTTAACTCGTACCAGCCTTTGCTGGAATTGACTACTTTAACTACCAGCAACATCACCGGCACCTCAATTAGCACTCCAACCACTGTAGCTAATGCCGCGCCAGACTGGAATCCGAATAGACTGATGGCAGCCGCTACCGCCAATTCAAAAAAATTGGAAGCACCGATCAACGCCGATGGGCAGGCAATGTTGTGTTTTTCACCCACTGCGCGGTTAAGCAAGTAGGCAAGTGAAGAGTTGAAGAACACTTGAATCAAGATAGGAACAGCCAGCAGCGCGATAACCAGCGGTTGGGCGATAATGGCCTTGCCCTGAAAAGCGAACAACAAAATCAGCGTCGCGAGCAACGCGGAGATTGACCAAGGACCGATCTTGTTCATGACCTCATCAAAGTGACCTTGCCCCTTACCTAGAAGTGCCTTGCGCCAAATTTGCGCCAGAATGACCGGAATTACAATATACAGCACGACCGAAGTAAATAATGTGTCCCAGGGCACATGAATACTTGAGATACCCAGCAGCAAGGCAACGATGGGTGCAAAGGCGAAAACCATAATCGAATCGTTGAGTGCCACTTGAGACAGGGTGAATAATGGATCACCATTGGTAAGGCGACTCCAAACAAACACCATGGCCGTGCAGGGTGCGGCGGCGAGAAGGATCAATCCGGCGATGTAGCTGTCGATCTGATCGGCTGGCAGCCAGTGTGCAAACAGATTGCGAATAAATAACCAAGCCAGAAACGCCATGGTGAAAGGCTTGACCAGCCAGTTCACAAATAATGTCACACCAATACCGCGTACATGTTGCTTAACTTCGTGGAGTGCGCCGAAATCGACCTTGACCAGCATCGGGATAATCATCACCCAGATCAGCAGTCCGACAGGAAGATTGACTTGCGCAATTTCCATATGGCCAATAGCTTGGAAAATTGCTGGCGCTATTTGCCCCAAAGTTATACCGGCGACGATGCATAGAAAAACCCATACGGTCAGGTAACGCTCGAAGACACTCATGGGTGCACCAGCCCCCGCTTTTACCGCGACTTCACATTGAATGCTCATGATGTCACCTCAAAGACCAAGTGCTACAATGACAGCGGGCAGCAGGCGATTCCGTATATCCTCGCGCACCGCGACAAAACTATCCAGCGGCTCATTATGCGGGTCATGAAACGGGAGGTGAATGCGCGGCACAAGGCGCGGAAATATCGGACAGGACTCCTTTGCGTTATCGCAAACTGTTACCACCAGATCGATGGCTTCGTTGATCACAGCTGCCACGTCTTTGGGGTACAGCCCATCCGTTGCAAGTCCGGCAAGTTTTAGCGCCGCAATGGCGCCATCGGCAACCTTTGGTTGAGGACGTGTACCGGCAGACAAGGCACGAACCTTGTCACCCAGTTCATGATTGAGTATGGCTTCTGCCATTTGCGAGCGACAGGAGTTTCCGGTGCACAGCACCAAGACGCTTTTACGATCAGACATGAGTTTCCTTTGTTGTTTGCTTGCGCAATTTGCCGATGCTGTTCAATTCACGCTGCAATGACAGCGCATCCAGTTTTGCAAACGGAAGATTCGTGAAAATAGAAATACGCCGGTTAAGCTGTGTAAAGGCGGCCGAAAATGCATGCTTCTTGACTTCATCGCTACCTTCCACGGCAGCGGGATCCCTGATTCCCCAATGCGCAGTCATGGGTTGACCGGGCCAGACCGGACATGGCTCACCTGCCGCGTTATCACAAACCGTAAATACAAAGTCAAGCCTGGGCGTATCAGGTGCTGAAAATTCGCTCCAATCTTTGCTGCGAAAACCATTCGTTGACAATCTAGCTCGCGTCAATTGTTCTAGTGCCAACAGGTTAACGCTACCGGTTGGATGACTACCGGCGCTGAATGCATGGAAACGGCCTTCGCCCAGGTGATTAAGGATGGCCTCTGCCATGATGCTGCGTGCCGAATTACCTGTGCACAGAAATAATACGTTGTAGATGCGCTCACCCAACGAATTTTCTTTAGCACTTTGGCCAACGCCAGGATGCTTCGTAATGGAATTGATCACTGCCGTTTTTGGCAAACAAGCATCTCCCTGGCAACAATTTTCTGCCAGATAGGCGATCAGCTCATCCATGTCCGAATAATTTACCGAGTAAAAGATGAAACGGCTTTCTTGGCGGCCATTGATCAGACCCGCACGCGCCAGTTGCGCCAAATGAAAGGACAGCGTTGCAGGAATCATTTCGAGCGCTTCGGCGATGGCAGTAGCATTCATCCCGTCTTTCCCCGTCTCGACCAATAACCTGAAAATCCGCAAGCGGGTTTCCTGGGCAAGCGAGGCCAGTTTTTCTACAGCTTGTTTTACGTCCATGATAGTATATTTTGATTATTTTAATATGGTGGAATAATTTTACCAGTTTCCCGTTAATGGTCAATCATGCTAGGTGGCAATTTATGGTGATCTGTGGGGCAAACCGAAAAGTGTAGAGATATTTCAAAGTAGCCTTGAAGCAAGGCCTGCAGCATGATTGGCGGGATGAAGGGAGGCGCAAGATGCCTCCCCTTACTGTTTTCACTGTTCTTTTGGATACATTTCGTTAATGACAAATTTGACGCCAGGCGTTTTCTCCGCCGCAACAGCTGCTTTGAAAAGTTGTTGCCCGGTATCAGGATGCCCGGCAAGCGTAATTGTGCCATCCTTGTTGGTTACATCAATCTTGATGCCATTCAGTGCCGGTTCTGCGGCAAACGCCGCTTTTACCTTTTCGACAAGTGGGTCTGATTCTGCATGAGCCACAGCACAGGTACCGAGTGCAAGTGCAAACATCACATTCAATACAATTTTTTTCATCTGATTTCCTTTGTTGAGGTTGGTTAGGAAGTACCAATAATATTATTTTATTGTTTCAATTTTGTGAAAGTATCTAAAGGAAATTCAGAAACAGGCGATTACATCAACTTGAACCAAAGGATATTGAACTAGGAAATTAGCTACCACATCCACACCCCTGTCTGCTCCACCGCTAGATCAAAAAGCACCGTATCCTCCGGCATCCTGTCGTCCAAAATCGTACCAATCGTCTACGGTGGCAGAAGCGTCAGGTTGATCATCCGGCTGACATAGCTGTTGTCGATGCCCTCTCTGGATGCCAGTTCGCACAACGTTTTCATCTCGCTGGACTCCAGCATAGCCAGCCAGTGACAGCAGCCTATCAGAGCTTATGGCAACCATCTAATTAAAGCAACCGCGCGCGCTGATTACCTTTTCCCATAGGCAAGTCACGCTGTTGCGCACTCCTTTGCAGAGGCGAGTTCGGCATCATTTTGCAGCAAGCTCGCCAAATCAGTAGGCAGCCGTGACACCGCCATCCATAAGGAAGTCGCTGCCTGTGATAAACGCGCCATCCTGCCCCATAAGGAGAGCGCCAACTGTACCAACTTCATCGGGGGTGCCGGCACGCCCAACCGCACACATTTCGATCATGCGTCTATATCCGTCACCCCGTGGGCCGGCCAGTTCGTCCTTGGCAAGAGGGGTGATGATAATTCCTGGGCTGATGGTATTGAGACGCGCGCCGCGCTTCCCCCATCGAACGGCCTCAGCCCTCACCCGCAGCGAGTTCCCTCTCTTGGAAATTTGGTAGGCACGGAGTGGGTCGGTCACTTGTTCAAGCTGAAGCATCGGAAGAGCAAGCAACTCGTTCGCCGGAGTCATGGCTAGTGCTCTGTCCTCGTCGGGCGTTAGTGCCGGGAGTCGATGTCCCGACAGTGAGCCGATCACTACGCCGGCTCCACCATGCGTAATCACGTTGCCGAACTCTTCGAGTACAACCGCAGTGCCATAAAGATCGACCTTCAGGATCGTGGCTGGTGATGCTTGTGAAGGAGAGACTCCAGCTGCATGGATAACGCCCGTGATGGAACCGATGCACATAGCCCTCTCGACGAGCGAGCGGATTGACAGGGGCGACGAGATGTCCACTATCGCGGTGCTTACTTCAAATCCGGCATCGGCAAGGACTTTCGCAGCGGTATCGGTGTTTTGCTGGAGCAAGTCGGCCAATACTATATGTTTACCAGCGCTTACCCGTCGCGCAATTGCTTGACCGATTGATCCGGCACCGATAACGACGATAACATTTGTCATTACAAACTCCTCTGTTGATTCTAATGGTACGAGCTCGATGATGCCGAACGATTTATCCTGTAGTTAAACCTTGGTATCAAACTCCGACAGCACGCGCCATGAGGCTCGCAAACAACGCCATGCCAAGTAAAAGAAGTAGTTCGGCACGGAGTATATTGACAATTCTTTTGTATTCTTGCTCAGACAATGTCGGAGCTTGACCAATATTTGTTTGGGAGCGCCATTTGATGAACCGAACGGTGGGGTAGATCGAAATTAGCCCAACCAAAATGAACAGTGTTAGCTTAAGATAGTAAAATGGGCTTGCAATATAAAAGGAATGGCCTTTTTCAAAGTGGTAAACCCGCATGAACCCAACGACCAGGACAACCACTGCAAAAATTCCATACCAGAGGTCGCATAGTTGAATACGCCTTGCTTCAGCGTAACTTGGGCTGGGGCTTATGGTCTGCCACTCAAGGAAGACAGTGCAAAATATGCCGAAGACGGCAATAAAATGCAGAAAAGCGAAGAACGCGCTGATGATCATAAATATTGATCCATGTAAGGTCCAACGTCTGTTTCAGCTATTTTTTTATCGGGATTCAGGTGCACAACGCGAACAGGTTCCCAGTTTCGAACATCACCGCTCCATCGCCCTGGGTGCTTGGATTGAGCTGCCTTATAGACTATGGTACGTTTGCTCAATAAGTCTGTATCGAGGGCGCTATGGCGCT
>CAIRBC010000248.1 GCA_903876685.1 uncultured Nitrosomonadales bacterium
GCTTGGGTCGATGAAATTGGTGCGCAAGCGCACCCTACGAAATGGAGGTTCATGGGTAGGGATGGGGAGATAACCAGACACTTGGTTGCTGTCTTTTAGCAACCTAGTGGAGTGGCTAGTGGGTTCATCAGGGAAACGGGCATGATGGGTTTCATCATCAGGGGTGGCAATTTGCCATGCCCGTTAGACACAGGCGTACCGGCACGCACCCATTTTCGAAGCTGGATATCGGTAAGTAAGTTGGTTTCAACCTTGGCCATCGCAGTATTAAATCAGAATAGTAGTGTTTCTAGCTACCCATCTAGCTACCCATAAACGGGTTAATTCCATTATACGGGGATCAACGTAGATTAAGTAAAAATTTCTTAACATGATGTTAAATTGATGAATTATTGGTATTTTTAAATACGGCGATGAACGTAGATCACCTCACATCAGGATAATGTCGTATTGTTCCTGTGTATAGAGCGTTTCAACCTGCATGGAAACGGTTTTGGATATAAAATTGGAGAGTTGTGCGAGTGCCTGCGATTCTTCTTCGAGAAACAGGTCAATGACCTGTTGTGAGGCCAGAATGCGATATTCGCGTGCGTCAAACTGACGGGCATCACGCAATATTTCACGGAGAATTTCATAACACACGGTCTGTGCAGTTTTTACCTCGCCACGCCCCTGGCAGGTCGGACAGGGTTCGCATAATATGTGTGCTAGGCTTTCCCGGGTGCGCTTCCGTGTCATTTCCACCAGACCCAGCGCGGAAAAACCACTCACACTGATGCGCGTATGGTCGCGTGACAAGGCCTTCTTGAATTCATTTAGCACCGCATCGCGATGCTCCTGTGAATCCATATCGATAAAATCGCAAATGATGATACCACCCAGATTACGCAAACGCAGTTGCCTGGCAATGACCTGTGTAGCCTCCAGATTGGTCTTGTAAATAGTGTCGTCAAAATTACGCAAGCCGACGAAACCACCCGTGTTCACATCTATGGTCGTCAGTGCCTCGGTCTGATCAATGATCAGATAGCCACCCGATTTAAGATCCACTCGCTTGGACAGGGCGCGCTCGATTTCCTCTTCTACATTGTACAAATCAAACAGCGGTCTGCCACCTGAATAGTGCTCAAGGCGATCCGCTGCAACCGTATTGTAAGCTTGTGCAAATTCCAGCATCTTCAGGTAATTGCTGCGGGAATCAACCATAATCCGTGCCGTGTTGACGCTCACAAAATCGCGCAGTACCCGCACGCTGATATTCAGTTCCTTGTACAACAATTGAGGGGCGCTGGCATTTTGCGAGGTGGTTTTCAGATTGTGCCAAAGCTTGTCCAGATAGGTAATATCCGCCAGAAAATCAGGATCCTCTGCTCCTTCGGCAACGGTGCGGATTATATAACCACCCTGGTGTTCAGCCGGCAGTATTGCTTGAAGCCTGGCGCGCAAGGCATCGCGATGTGCTGAACATTCAATGCGTTGCGACACCCCTATATGTGTCTCCTGAGGTAGATAGACCAATAGACGACCCGCGATGCTGATCTGGGTAGAAAGCCGTGCTCCTTTGCTGCCTATCGGCTCCTTGATAACCTGCACCAGCAATGTCTGACTTTCATAAAGCACTTTTTCGATGGGTTTGGCTGCATTGCCACTGTTTTCCCAAATATCATCCACATGCAGGAAAGCGGATCTTTCCAAACCTATATCGATAAATGCGGATTGCATGCCCGGCAACACGCGACTGACACGACCCAGATAAACGTTGCTGGCGATCCCGCAATTACTGGACCGTTCAATATGCAGATCTTGCACTACGCCAAGTTGCATCACCGCAACGCGGGTTTCCTGAGGGGTAACATTGATCAGGATTTCCTCGGTCATGATAGGCTACGGCGTTGGGTAATCGAATTGGCGCAATAATTGCACCGTCTCGCACAGCGGTAGTCCCATCACACCTGAATAACTACCGTTCAGGTGTTCGATGAAAGCACCAGCATGCCCCTGTATGCCATAACCACCGGCTTTATCAGTATATTCCCTGGTCAACAGATAACGCTGAATACGCTCCTCGGTGAGTGTGGCAAACCGCACGGTAGAAATAGAAAGCGCAATTTCAGAATGCGCTTCCAGCGCAATCGCCACCGCACTCAGCACCTGATGTTCCCTTCCCGAAAGCGCACGCAACATCTCGGCAGCCTGCTTTTCATCTTCCGGCTTGCCAAATATCTTCCCCTCCAGCGCGACAGTGGTATCGGCGGCCAGCACGGGAAACAAGGGTAAAATCCGTTGCTTTAGTGCCTCGCAACCTGCCTCAACTTTTGCACGGCAGATACGCTGCACATATTCCTCAGGCTGTTCACCCGGATGAGGTGCTTCATCCACTTCCAGATTGCCGTGCGACTCGGATCGTAATAACAGCATCTCGAAATTGACACCAATCTGCTTGAGCAACTCACGGCGACGCGGACTCTGCGATGCCAGATAAATTCTATGTTGAAGAAAGCTCATATTAACCTCTGCCCATTTTAGGTTCGGCTTAAGCCGCGATTATCAATTGTTACTCCCTGTGATAGGGATGATTGTGCAGCAGACTATGTGCCCGATATAACTGCTCTGCCAGCAGTACCCTCACGAAGGCGTGCGGCAAGGTCAGTGCTGAAAGCGCCAGTAATTGTTGAGCAGCCTGCTTAACTCTGTCGTGCAATCCGTCTGCTCCGCCTACCATAAAAGCAACATCACGCCCGCCGCGCATCCAGTCTTGCATCTGCAAGGATAACTGCTGGGTGGATAGCTGTACACCCCGCTCATCGAGCGCAATACGCATACAGTTGTGCGGCAATGCGCTCAGTAAGCGCTGTGCTTCTGCCTCCATGATTTGTGCGGTACTCTTGCCGGTGCTGCGTGGTTCAGGTTTTATTTCCAATAGTTCAATTTTAACCTCTCGCGGCATGCGTTTGGCATATTCATTAAAGCCGGTAGTAATCCAGTCCGGCATCTTGTGTCCTACCGATGCAATAATGAGCCTCATCAGGTGTAAGGGGTGCGACCCGTCACGCCTTTAAGGTGCCTTCGCCAATTTGGGGCGAGCCGTTTGTGCCTTGCTCCACAGTTCTTCGAGGTTATAGTATTCGCGAATGGCGGGTTGCATGATATGCACCAGCACCTCACCCATGTCTACCAGTATCCATTCGCCACTTTCCTCTCCTTCGCGCCCGTAAATGGGTTCACCCAGCTCCTTGAGTTTTAGCGCTACATTGTCAGCGAGTGCCTTGGTCTGCCGGGTGGAATTAGCACTGGCAATGATCATGCATTCGAACATCGAACTAAGTTTGCGGGTGTCGATCACGGTAATGTTGTTGGCCTTGATACTTTCGAGTGCTGCAATGACGGCTTGAGTTTTTTCTTCGGTAGTCAGCATGGTTTATATAAATGATGTTGATAAATGTAACTTGCCACAGTATTAGGTAACAGGTAACGTATGGTACGATTTTCAGCGACCCGTTGGCGTATATCGGTAGCTGAAATTTCCAGTTTAGGGATCGCCAGTTCTACAATGCCCCCGGCAGGCATTTGCGACAGCGTTGCCGCCGTACAGAGCCGCTCACGATAATGCGAGTGAATAGCTGAGGCCGCAATATGTTCCGCCAGCGTGAATCCAGGTCGATAGCCTACCACGATATGCGCCAGA
The DNA here is from genome assembly GCA_903876685.1 of uncultured Nitrosomonadales bacterium. Classification (GTDB taxonomy): domain Bacteria; phylum Pseudomonadota; class Gammaproteobacteria; order Burkholderiales; family Gallionellaceae; genus Gallionella. The sequence continues at coordinate 3,686 of CAIRBC010000248.1, forward strand.
TCAAACAATTGCTCCCATGCCTTCCAGGTATTCAATTTTAAAAAGGCATCCCCTCCCATCAACAGACAAAGCGGCTGTGCAGTACCCAGTTCCGCTCGCAGTTCGCGCAAGCTATCTACGGTGTAGCATGCAACAACGCGTCTGACTTCTCGTTCATCAAACACAAAACCAGGCTGCTCGGCAATCGCCAGGCGCAACATCTCGCAGCGGTGATGAGCAGATACTGCTGGCTTAACGCGATGTGAAGGCGTGCCAACCGGAATAAAGCGAATTTGACTGAGGCTTGCCAGCTCCAGCATTTCCTCTGCGAGGCGCAAATGCCCGAAATGAATCGGATCAAACGTACCCCCAAAAATGCCGATGGGTGCGATGCTCATGTTAACTGAAGTTGACCCGGAATTAACATGGAAGTATAAAATTGAATGAACTTAACTCATTTTCTCATTCGTTGAGCAATCAGACAATAGATTTCGCACAACTGATCGGTCGGCGCAATACGTTACCTTCATTGAGGACAATTTTAGGTGCCTCCTTCGAGGTTGACTGGAAGTTTGCCCGCAGAATCAGCAAACACTATCCAAGCTGATCGCTGCAATTAGCATGGTAAGCGGTATAATCCACCATCGATGATTAACGCCTGCCTGACAGAGCGATATTCCCTATGAGTTTAGAACCTAAAAATGAGCCTGTGATCAATATCATTTCCGTCGAAATGGACGATCGCGCCTTCCTGCTCCCTGAAGCCAGAAATATTGTGCAGCTTAAATTCATTGCTGAACCGGGTAGCAAGGTCTCGCTGGAATTCGTCTATGCGCATAATGCCAGCCATCTGCCACCCAGCAGAATTACGCTTGATTATGAAGACGCAAAAGATTTTTGTACGCGCCTGGTAGACGCGGTATATCGGGCACAAACGCAAAACTTTATATCAGAATCGGCGCATATTGCCATCACCCTGGTGCCCAACGGCTATATCTGGATGATCGAAGAAGGTGGCAGTAAACGACAATTCTATATGAGCACCGGCGTCGTCTGGCGAGTCTGCAATGCACTATACCGGATCGTCGACATTCAGTCACCGGTCGCTTCCCATTAAACCGGTCACACAACTTTAATGAAATTATTCTATACTGCCGACCTGGCTATTTTCCAAGGTTCCACGCTTGAGGTATGGACAACATAGACTCCCTTACCGGGTTTCTGAATCGATCCGGCTGTTTGCAAACAGCGGGCAGGCTTTTTACTGACCCTCAATCAACCGGGAAACAACTTGCCGTCATCTGGATCAATTTTGATCGTTTCAAACAAATCAATGAATCTTTCGGTCATCTCGAAGGTGACGAACTGATCAAGAATCTTGCGTTGCGCTTTCGTAAACGAGTCAGCGGACGCGCCGAACTCTCTCGAATGAGTGGCGACGAATTTGTATTCCTGATTCCCAAATATGACCGGAACGAAGCACAGCAATTTGCCAGCGAAATGGCCAGTACGGTTGAAGAGCCGATTTTCATCGGTAAACTGACCATGCGTCCAACCGCGAGCATCGGTATCGCTATCCACGAACCGGGTGAAAATGCTTTTGCGCTGCTGGAGCGTGCTGAACACGCGATGTTTGCCGCAAAAAACAAAGGGGGCAATTGCATTGTCTGTTCAGGTGATGAGCCCATACCCGGTCGTCTCGGCATTACCCTGGCGCGCGAAGAACTGGCCATCGAAAGTATCCTGCATACCGCGCTGGAGACCGGAGGATTAAGTCTGCATTACCAACCGATTATTTGCGCAAATGGCCAAGTTGAGGCGGTAGAGGCACTGATGCGCTGTTCGGTAAATGGTGAAAATATTCCTCCCGGAAAATTCATTCCGGTTGCTGAAAAAACCGGACTGGTGGTACGTCTCGGTGAATGGAGCCTGTTACAGGGTGCCATGCAGGCTCGCCAGCTACACGACGCAGGCTATCGCACCAAGGCCGCCATCAACGTCTCGCGTGCGCAACTGATTTCTGCAAAATTTACACTGGCGTTGCACGCGGCGCTGATTTGCTCCAACGTCAAACCAGAACTGGTAGAGCTTGAACTGACCGAATCACTATTCATGGACATTTCCGAGACCGTGCAGAAGAACCTGAAAAATGCGCTAGCGGCGGGGGTGAGTCTGGCCATAGACGATTTTGGCACCGGCTATTCCTGTTTGGCCAATCTGAAGGATATTCCAGCCAAGAAACTCAAGCTGGATCGTGCCTTTGTAACCGTTTTACCGGAAGATCGCCGTGCACTGGCCGTCGTCAGGGCGATGACCCAACTGGGTCATGAACTGGGCATGTCCGTGGTGGCAGAAGGCTGTGAAAAACAATCCGAAATTGACAGCTTGCTGGAAATCGGCGTGGATGCAATTCAGGGGTTTTTCTATGCCAGACCGATGCCTGAGGATAGCCTGCTTGCCTGGTTGAAAAATAGGAGCAGCCATGATTGAAACTTTAGCAGAATCCACTTCAGCGGCAGTCGACAACCTGCTGGAACGTTCCATCATCGATGTCGGCATTCCACCCTGCCCGGCCATTCTGGAGCGTTTTACCACAGAGTCCCGCAAGGAAGACTCCGACTACAACCGGTTGGCGATCATCCTAGGCACTGATGTGGGTCTTTCTGCAGGGCTGATCAAGACTGCCAACTCACCTTTTTTCGGTATGCGTCAGCGGGTACGCTCAGTCAACGATGCACTCGCGGTACTAGGCCTGAAGACGGCCAGCCGCGCGGTGGCCGGCATCATCCTGCGCAAGGCTTTCCCGAACGTGGCGAATCTGGAACGTTTCTGGGATGCCTCGGCACGCATCGCCCGGCTCTCAGGCTGGTTGGCGTTGCATTTGAACATTCCAGGGCTGCGCGCCGATGATGCCTATACCTTTGGATTATTCCGCGACTGCGGCATCCCGGTACTACTGAGCCGCTTTCCCAATTATGGCAAATTGCTGGCCATCGCCAATCATGATGCCGTTAACAGTTTCACCGATGTAGAGGAAACGGAACTGCCAACCAATCACGCGATGGTAGGTTGCATATTGGCGCAAAACTGGTGGCTGCCTGAGGAAATATGCCTGGCGATACGCAATCACCATGAACTGATGCTGCCTGGCAGTGGCTTACCTGTACTAAGTAGCAGACTGATAGCCACCAGCCAGTTGGCGGAACACATCTTGCAAAAGCAACTCGATCTGAGCCTGACTATGGAATGGCCCAAGTTGGGGAATATGTGCCTGCAAATACTGGGAATCGCAGAGGATCAACTCGATTCGCTGTATTTCGAAGCACAACCTGTTGCAGCCGCAAACGAATAGATCAGCGGCTGGTTTCGCCTATAAAACGCGACGCAATCAACCCGTTTACCGTACCGAACACCAGCGCTGCTGCCGCAAACACCGGAATTAAATAACTGATTCCAGCATGAGGAATCAGCCAGAAATATACCATCCCCATTTGTCCGGCAATATGCGCAAAAGCCGCATAGATGCTATGGCTGACTGCGCCAAACCATCGCCCCGGCAAATGTTGCGCGAAAGCCAGCACCAGCAAGCTGCACATGGCACCACTCAGGCCAATAAAAAAACCGGGTGCCAGAAAATTGCCGAACAGCAGGCTGCCAGCCACCACCCGCAGCAACGAAACCCAGGCTGCCGCACGCCAGCCATATCGCGCCAGCACCACCAGTGTGACGATATTCGCCAAACCCGGCTTGACGCCGGGCAATGGCGAAGGAATGGCATTTTCCAGTACCGTAAGACCAAGTGCTATGGCTGCCATGCGTGCAATGCGATGATCTTCCTCGGTAGTATGCAGCAGTATCGACGGTTCAGGATTTTCCTGGGTACTGAAATCCTGTCCGGTTAATAGTTTTGAAATATATCCTCCAAAATCATCACAGAATATGCTTGCACAGCAAATTTAATCGCTGAAATCATCACCAAGAGTGCGCAAGCGCACCCTACGCGTTGATTCCTAGTAGCTGATGCTGTCATATTTCTTCTGTGAACCGGTTAGTTCAATACTCACTTGATTGGGCAGGCAAAGCGCAATTTCACCTGACTGTTGCAACCAGCCCTGACGGACGCAATATTGTCTGGGACTGGGATCGGTGGTGATACGCGCCTTGTGGTTTTGAATGCTGATGACGCTGATACCCAAAGGTCCAGGCACGTCGATCTGCTGGTCGCGCGACAGAGGGACTATTTTAAATACTTTTCCGCCACTGCGTATGATGGCTTTATCGGCAGCCCCGCCACCCCAAAGTTTCATAACCAGCACCCCCACCAGGATACTGCCTAACAGTAACGTCAGCCAGTCACCGGGTTTGAGGTAGGATATCGCCGATTTATGCCTGTCCATGCCAGTAGCCATCAGGCTATAACTCACGATGACGAACCAGCACCTGTTGCTGTTGCTCAAAATACCGCGCCAGATGCTCGGCGATATATACCGAACGATGCTGCCCGCCTGTACAACCAATCGCGACGGTCAGATAGCTGCGGTTATCAGCGACAAAACACGGCAGCCAACGTTCCACAAAGGTGCGTATATCGCCCAACATATCCTGTACGACGGGCATTTCATCCAGAAATTTACCTACTTCAGCATCTAATCCGCTAAGTGGTCTGAGCAAGGGAAGGTAAAAAGGGTTGGGCAGGCAGCGCGCATCGAAAACCAGATCCGCATCCAGTGGTGTACCGTGTTTAAAGCCAAAAGATTCGAACAACAGCGTGAGGCGTGCACGATCCACTTTAATGAATTGCTTGATCCATGCCCGCAACGCATTGGCATTCAATTCCGTGGTATCGATGTGATGACCGATATCGCCTATTTCTGCGAGTAATTCCCGCTCCAACTGTACGCATTCTGGCAAAGTGAGCCTTTGCTGACCCTTGGCCAACTGTTCATTGAGCGGATGCAAGCGGCGTGTTTCAGAATAGCGTTTTACCAGCGTGTCATTACGCGCATCCAGATAAAGCAGGTGTACGGCCAGATTCTTCTGTCTCAGTTGCAGCATCAATTCGGGGAGTCTTTGCACGCTGTTGGCGCTACGTACATCGATGCTGACCGCGATATCGCTATAACCGGCAGGCAGTAAATGTTCAATCAGGCTGATCAACAGTTCGGCAGGCAAATTATCCACACAGTAAAAACCGCTGTCTTCCAGCGCCTTGAGTGCCACACTCTTGCCTGAACCGGACAACCCGCTGAGCAAGAACAACTGCATGAGCTACTCGCCGAGCAGCATCTGGTCATGCCGGGTGATGAATTCCTGCATACTGTCGATGCCACGCTGCTGCATTACAAAATTACGTGCGGCTGCTTCCACCAATACCGCGAGGTTACGCCCTGCAACCACTGGGATGTTCACGGTGCTGATATTGACGCCGAGAATTTCCTGATAAGTAGCATTGAGCGGCAAGCGCTCCATTTGCGAGAAATCGCCGCTTTGTGGACGATGTAAATGCACGATCAACTTCAGGCTTTTTTTACGACGCACCGCCGTTTCACCGAACATGGTGCGTATGTTCAGCACCCCCAGACCGCGCAATTCCAGAAAATCGCGCAACAGATCCGGGCAATTACCCTCCAGCGCTTCAGGTCCGATGCGGCGTAACTCGACGATGTCGTCGGCAACCAGTCCGTTTCCCCGTGAAATCAACTCCAGACCCAGTTCGCTCTTGCCTACCGCACTTTCGCCGGTGATCAGCACGCCTACGCCTAATACATCGAGAAATACCCCGTGGCGGGTGGTAGATTCGGCCAGTTCGGTGGCGAGATAGTGCCGGATCAGCCACATCAGATGTATGCTGGGCATGGGTGAAGAAAATAACGGGATTTCGTATTGGTCAGCAAAGTCGATCAATTCTTGCGGAATATTTTCCACATTCGCCGCAATCAGACAACTGGTGATGCTTTGTTCGAGTTTCTTGAAGGCTCTGGCGCGTTTTTCCGGGCTCAGGTTATGCAGATAATCGATCTCGGTCTGGCTGAATACCTGTACCCAGTTCGGATGGATCAGATTCAGATGCCCGATCAGTACGCTATTGGAAGTATTGACATTGTCACTGTCAATATTTCGTTTGGAACCATCCGAACTACCCACACGGCAAAGCTGTAGTCGTTGCTGTTTATCTTCGAACAGCTGCCGGATATTGACCTTGCTCATGCCTTGGCATCCCAGTCGTAAAATAATTGATGAATGCGGGGCGCATCTGCACTTTCAAGCAGAAGTTTGCGAAACTCCGCATCACTGAACATCTGTGCGAGTTCACCAAGAATTTGCAAATGCAGGTCTGTCGCACGTTCCGGAACCAGCAACACGAAGATCAGGCTCACTGGCAGTCCGTCAGGCGCATCGAAAGGGATAGGATGCGAGGTTCTAACGAATCCAGCACTGGCTTCGCGCAATTTACTAATGCGTCCATGAGGAATAGCCACCCCCTGCCCCAAACCGGTGGAGCCGAGTTTTTCGCGAGCAAACAGGCTGTCAAACACCTGGCTGCGTCCAATCTGCATATTATTTTCAAACAACAGACCAACGCGTTCAAATACGCGTTTTTTACTGGTGGATTCAGTGTCCAGCAGTATATTGCCGGGAAGCAGAATTTTGCTGATCAGGTTCATAATGGCTAAGGATGAATTGGGCGACATTAAGCCGCCCGGGGTTAATTATTCTGCCGCAACATGTTTGCCGGTATCGTCATGGCGCCGTGCCGAAATTTTTTCCTTATGTTTCATCACCTGACGGTCTAGTTTATCCACCAGCGCATCTATCGCGGCATAAAGGTTATCGTCCTCGCATTCAACGAATACGTCCTTGCCGGACAGATGAATGGTCGCTTCTGCTTTTTGTCTCAGCTTATCCACTGCAAGGGTGATGTTCACATCTATCACGTTGTCGAAATGACGTTTGATCTTGCCAATTTTGCTGGTCGCATAGTCACGGATGGCCGGAGTGATTTCCAGGTGACGTCCGGTTAGATGGATGTTCATGTCTTGATCCTTTATTAGAGTGATTTACGGAGATTCACCGGGAGTATATGTAGCGCTTCCCGGTATTTTGCGATGGTACGCCGGGCAATGACAATGCCCTGCTGTGCCAGGATTTCCGACATGCGGCTGTCGGTAAGAGGTTTGCAGGTGTCTTCCGCGCTGACCAGTTGCTTGATCAACTCGCGAATGGCGGTGGAAGAACATAAGCCTCCGCCTTCAGTGGACAGACCGCTGCCAAAAAAATGTTTGAATTCGTAAATGCCACGCGGCGTCAGCATATACTTCTGGGTGGTGCTGCGCGATACCGTGGATTCATGTAGTCCCAGCACTTCGGCAATTTCGCGCAACACCAGTGGACGCATGCCAATTTCGCCGTGTTCGAAAAAATCGGTTTGTCGTTCCATGATCGCTGCTGCGACTCGCAGGATGGTTTCAAAGCGCTGCTGCAGATTCTTGATCAACCATTTAGCCTCCTGCAACTGAGTCGCCAGTTGCGAGGTACCTTTACAGTCACGTTGCTGTAATATTCCGGCATAAATCTGGTTGACCCGCAGCTTGGGCATTGCTTCATTATTCAGCCTTACTCGCCATTTATGCTTGTATTTCTCCACAATAACATCAGGCGTCACATAATCGGCAACCTTCTGGTCAAATTCTGCCCCAGGTTTGGGATTCAGGCTCAGAATCAACTGCTGGGCTATGCGTAGCTCATCATCGCTACAGCGCAACAATTTTTTGAGTTTGGCATAATCATGTGCGGCCAGCACATCCAGATGATTGACTACCAGACGTATCGCCAGTTCGCGCTGTGGCGTTTCTTCAGGTAACGCCTTGAGTTGCAGACTCAGACATTCACTCAGGCTGCGCGCACCCAGGCCAGGTTGATCAAAATGTTGCAGTTGTACCAGCGCAGTTTCCAGGTCATCCAGAGATATATCCAGCTCTGCAGGCAACATTTCAGCCAGTTCAGACAGTTCCTGAGCAAGATAACCGTTCTCATCCAGTGCATCAATCAGAAAACCGACCACCTTCCGATCCACGCTTTCCAGCGTACTGATGGTCAACTGGTTATGCAGATGCTCTCGCAGCGTAACTTGCCCTGCAGCCTGCTCATGAAAGGAATCCTCTTCATCGTCGGTACTGTGTGTCGAACCACTGCCGGTGTTCCAGTCTGCCTGTTCATTGCCGAAACTGTCCACGCCGCAGTCATCGATCGGCTTGATGGTTTCGTCGCTGGTGGCGGTATAGGAAGGTTCCGCAGAAAAAATGCCAGGCGCAGAATCCTCTGCCATTTCCAGCAAGGGATTCTCTTCCAGCATACGGGCAACTTCCTGATGTATATCCTGCGTCGACAGTTGCAGCAAGCGTATAGCCTGTTGCAACTGGGGCGTAAGCGTCAGTTGCTGGGATAATCTAAGTTGTAGCGCAGGTTTCATTGACTTGTCATGGATTGCATTTTTTTATAGTTTGAAATGCTCACCCAGATATACTTTCCTCACGCCTTCATTATAGATGATTTCGTCCGGCTTGCCCTCTGCCATTACCGCTCCGGCGTTGATAATATAGGCGCGGTCGCAAATCCCCAGCGTTTCCCGCACATTATGATCGGTAATTAACACGCCGATATTGCGTTCCTTGAGAAAGCGTATGATTTTCTGTATATCGAGAACGGCGATAGGATCCACCCCTGCGAACGGTTCATCCAGCAGAATGAAGCGCGGATCGGTCGCCAGGGCACGCGCAATTTCCACACGACGCCGTTCCCCCCCGGACAGGCTGACCGCCGGATTGTCACGGATATGCGAAATATGCAAATCTTCAAGCAACTCGTTCAGCCGATTTTGCAATTCATCTTCCGGCATTTGTTGCAACTCCAATATCGCCTGAATATTCTGCGATACCGTCAGACGGCGAAAAATCGAGGCTTCCTGTGGCAAATAGCCCAGACCCAGACGGGCGCGGCGATGGATAGGCAGATGGGTGATGTTCTTGCCGTCTATGTAGATTTCGCCACCATCGGCTGCGATCAACCCGACGATCATGTAAAACGAGGTCGTCTTGCCCGCACCGTTCGGTCCTAAAAGGCCGACCACTTCGCCACTCGAAAGCTGCAAAGAGGCATCATGAACCACCACCCGTGAACCGTATTTTTTCTTCAAACCTGTTGCACGCAATTCACTCATCATATTACTCGGGATTCTGCAAGGTTTCACTGGCAGTGATAGGCAACTTGTCCTGCGTCGGATGCGCTGGCGGTTTATTTTGCAATACAGCGTGCACTCTTTGAGGAGCTTCGCCGACACCATTACCGTTTACCTGAAATATTTCGGTCTTGGCATTATAGGTAATATGTTCGCCGCGCACTTCATCCAATTCACGCTTGAGGCTGGCCTTGTCATAAAAATCGACTTTTTCCGCTCGCGAGTCATATTCAATGCGGTCTCCATAACCTTCCACAAATTCATCCAGTCCCTCGCGCTTCTGCCTGAAACTGGCGGTTTTTCCATAAACCGTGCCGTGCTTGAAGCCTTCCTTGTCCTGTACCACGATGATCTTGTCACCTTGAATTTGCAAAGTCCCCTGGGAAAATCTTACGTTGCCGGTGAAGGTGCTGATTTGATGCGCTTCATCGATCACTACCTGATCTGCCTCCAGATGCACCGGCTTTTCGCTGTCCGCACGCTCGGCCTTTGCCGAAACCGACCATAGGGCAAGCAAACCCAAAAATACCAGCAGAAATTTATTTTTTGCGCAGCACATAGTCACTTTTCACCTTGGAAAGTAATTTCAGGGTACGCGCCTTGTTATCCATCTCCAAGCCGGTTGCTTGCAGGTTCATCTGCGCATCTTCAAGAGTGACCTGTTGATCGGTATCCAGCCATTCCCGATCCGGGACGATATGTAAATATTCAGTATGCACGGTAAGCTGTTCTTGTGTAGCGCCGGGCTCGCGCAGCAATTCCACATCCCGATTCAGAAAAACTTCATCGCCCTTGCTCGATACCACCCCCTCCCTGGCAATGATATGAATCGCGGGACGTGCAGTCATCATCATCACCAGACGGGGATTTTCCAGCGTGGTGCTGTCGTCATCAGCATAATGCTGCAATTTCTTTGCGGTCATGATCAAACGTGGTACTCCCAGTTGGTTCAACTTGATTGCAGAAAAATTTTCCATGAAAGCATCTGGCTCATGGCGCAGGATTTTCTCCTGAGCGGTTTGACCGTTTAGCACCTGCTGGTTCAGCCAATAGGTGATACCTACCAGACAGAGCAAGGGTAACAGCGGCAGCCAATGACGAATGCGTGCGGCCGGATTCATTGCAAATACACGGCCAGTTGTGCTTCAAGCGACCCCTGCGCCGACATCAGCAATTCGCAGGCTTCACGCACCGCACCATGTCCGCCTCTGCATATTGTCACATAGTCTGAATGTCTGCGCACGACTTCCGGTGCGTCAGGCACGCTGAGAGCCAGCCCCACCTGTCGCATCACCCTGAGATCGACCACGTCATCACCCATATAGGCCGCGGCTTCTCGTTCCAATTGCAGTTTGTCCAGCAATTCGAGCATCGCCGCGAGTTTATTTTCAACCCCCTGATAGAGGTGCACGATGCCGAGATTCTGGGCGCGTGCCGCCACGCAACGTGAACTACGCCCGGTGATTATCGCCACTTCCACACCGCTGGCACGCAGCATTTTCACGCCATGCCCGTCCAGCGCATTGAAGCGTTTGAATTCTTCACCGGAATCAGACAAGTACAAGCCTCCGTCGGTCATCACACCATCCACATCAAAGGCCATCAGGCGTATCAGTTTGGCTCGGCTCAACAACATATCCCCCCCTTAAATGACTTTTGCATGTAAAAGATCGTGCATATTGAGTGCGCCGATCAACTTGTGCTGTCCATCTACCACCAGCATCTGGCTGATATTATATTGCTCCATGATCTGCACGGCTTCTGCTGCCAGTGCGTCCGGACCGATGCAGCGAGGATTGGCCGACATCACGCTGTACACGGGTGTGGTATTAAAATCGAGATTTTTCTCCAGCGTCCTGCGCAAATCGCCATCGGTATAAATGCCAAGCACTCGCTGCTCGGCATCCACGATAGCCGCCATTCCCAGTCCTTTACGCGAAATCTCCAATACCGCAGTGCTCAGCATCGCATTTTCCCGCACCATCGGCAAGCGTTCATCGCAACGCATGATGTCTCGCACATGAGTAAGCAAACGCCTGCCCAGACTGCCTCCCGGATGCGAGCGTGCAAAATCTTCCGGACCGAAGCCCTTTGCATCCAGCAAGGCGACCGCCAAGGCATCACCGAACGCCAGCGCGGCCGTGGTACTGGCGGTAGGCGCCAGACCCATTGGACAAGCCTCCTTGTCCACCGCCGCATTGAGATGCACATCCGCCGCCAGTGCCAGACTGGACAGCGGATTGCCGGTCATGCTGATCAACTTCGCTCCTTGCCGCTTAATCACTGGCACTATCGTCATCAGCTCCCGGCTTTCACCCGAATAGGACAAGGCGATAAACACATCCTTGCTGGTGATCATGCCCAGGTCGCCATGACAGGCTTCACCCGGGTGTACAAAATAGGCAGGTGTGCCGGTACTGGACATGGTCGCGGCAATTTTACGCGCAATATGTCCGGATTTTCCCATACCACTGACGATGACACGACCTTCGCAGCGTAAAATTATATTCAACGCAACTAGAAAATGGTCATCGATGCGAGCGACCAGTGCCTGTACCGCAGCCGCTTCGATATTCAGCACTTCGCGTGCAAGCAGCAACGCACGAGGCGCTGCGACAGGTTGCTGGTTCATATTCATATTAAATGCGCAGTATCCGGTAAAGTTTCATCCTGTTAATTCATTTTCATGCGCTGCATTCTGGTCACGTAACGCTGCAGCAAGACGCTGGAAGCGTTATCCAGATGATTAAACTCACAGCCTACGCGCTGGATCATTTGGCCGGGCTTGGTCGCTATGCTCACCAGGTTTTTGACCGTCATCGAAAAATTTATCACGCCCATTTCCGGCAGCTCAATATGACAACCCGCATAACATTGTCCCAGCGTAAACTCTGCTTCTGCAAACAACCTTAAACCACCCCCGCTAATATCCATCACCGGCACATTCAGCTTGTCTCCCGCTTGCGGAGAATTGACCGGTATCACGCAACGCAGCCGTTCAGCCATAGGCAGCACCAACCGGAAATTCTCGCGCCGCTGCACCCGGTAAAGGCATTCAGGCAAGGGCAAATAAAAGGCGGGATAGCCCTGAAACGACCCGCTATCGACTCCGAGTACCGAAAATTGAATCTTGACCTGGTCTAAGGAACTAACCAGCATCACTTTGCTGGCTTCTGCAATGCGCTGGTTTTTCTGCTGATCCGCCCCCTGCTCTACCCACAACCCTTCTTGGTCAACCTCCAGCAGTGAAGTGATGATGAAATCCTTTGCACCATCATAATAAAGCACGGCACGCAAACCATGTTCCGATATATGTTGTAATAAAGATTGAATCTCGCGCCCAGAAGTGATAAGGCACTCCTTCTCCTGTGCTTCAGAAAGTCTTTCGATGGTTAATGGGATGTCTTTTTGCATATCTGGCAAAATAACAGATCATTCCGTAAACGGCAACTTATCCAACGCATGCAGTTTGGGATCAAGCAGGCCAAAAGCTAATTCAGGCTATAACGCATTCAATTTTCCTAGCAACTGACGTATCTTTATCGGATCATCTGCTCGCAATATTTTTTGCGTCAATATAGGAATATCCATCAGACTGGTGGTAAGAATACGCTGTTTTATGCTGGGCACTTGCGCAGAGAACATCGAAAAATTGCGCAGACCAAAGCCTAGTAACAGCCTTGTGTAACTCAATTCACCTGCCATTTCGCCACAGACCGAAACAGGTATATGGAGTTTATTAGAGGTACTGATGATATGGTGCAGCACATTTAAAACGGCCGGGTGCAGCGGATCATACAGATGTGCCACGTCTTCATCGGTGCGATCGATCGCCAGCATATACTGAATCAGGTCATTGGTTCCTATGGACAGAAAATCCAACTTCTTGGCAAAGGCATGCAAGGACAGCGCAGCCGCAGGGATTTCGATCATGCCACCGATTTTGACTTCCGGGTTATAAGGAATGCCCTCTTCATCCAGGCCTTTTTTAGTCGCTGCAATAAACTGCAAAGTCTGGTTGATTTCAGCCACACAGGACAACATCGGTACCAGGATTTTCACTCTGCCATAACACGTGGCACGCAACATGGCACGCAACTGGGTGCGAAACAACTTTGGCTCCGCCAGGCACAGGCGAATGGCACGCAATCCCAGCGCTGGATTGCTAGCGACGCGCCCCATGCCCTTGATCTGCTTATCAGCACCCAGGTCAAAAGTGCGTATGGTCACAGATTGGCCGTCCATACCCGACGCCACGGCGCGATATGCCTCAAACTGCTCGTCTTCATCGGGGAGCACATCGCGGTTGAGAAATAAAAATTCGCTACGAAACAAACCGATACCGGTCGCGCCGTTTTCTTTAACTTCGCTAATGTCTCCAGGCTTTTCGATATTGGCCTGTAATTCAATAAAAGTACCATCCAGCGTATTCGCCGGGGAATGTCGCAACCGTTTAAGCTTTCTGCGATCCAGATTCCGGGCACTTTGACGCAACTTGTATTCGGCGAGTATCGACTTGTCAGGGTTGATAATCAGCACACCCTGTTCTCCATCCAGGATCATCAAATCATCTTCGCGTAACAGGTCACGCGCATTATGAAAACCGACGGCACAAGGGGTATTCAGGCTGCGGGCAATAATCGCGGTGTGTGAAGTGGCTCCACCCGCATCGGTAATGAAAGCCGCATATTGCTGCGGCTTGAACTGGATCAGATCGGCGGGGCTCAGGTCATGCGCCACCAGTATCGTCTCTACATCCAGTCGCACCGGTGAGGGTTGATGCCCGGGGTGACCGGCCAGACGCTTGAGCAATCGTTCCGCAACCTGTTTGACATCGGTCTGTCGCTCTCGCAGATAGGCATCTTCAAACTCGTCGAATTGCGTTACCAGGGTATCGGTCTGCACCTTGAGTGCCCATTCAGCATTGCAATGTTCCAGTGCAATCAGTTCGCGTGGCGCTGCGCACAGCAACGGATCGTCGAGTATCATCTGGTGCAACTCAAGAAAGGCATCGAACTCGGCGGCTGCATGGGTCGGACGATTGCTGCGCAGGTTGGAAAATTCCTGGCGTGTGGCCAGCAGAGCGGCATCAAAACGCTCGATTTCCGAGTCTACAAAGTGTGCGGGCAAAATATAATGCGCCACTTCCAGTGAGGAATGGGAAATCAGATGGGCGTGACCAATGGCGATGCCGTTTGAGACGGCAATGCCGTGCATGGTAAAACTCATTCGGACTCTCCGAAACGTTCGTTGACAAGATTTAGTAGCGCCTCCATTGCTTCTGCCTCACCGACACCCTCGGTTTCAATGGCAATGGTCGTCCCCTTGGCTGCGGCTAACATCATCACCCCCATGATGCTCTTCGCATTGACCCGGCGGTTATTGCGCGACAACATCACCTCGCATTTAAAACTCGAAGCCAGTTGCGTGAGTTTTGCCGAAGCGCGGGCGTGCAGCCCCAATTTGTTGATAATCAAAACATTTTGTTCAAGCATTTTAACTATCCCTGTTCATGTAAACAATATTTTCGCGACCGCCAGCCACTGCCATTTCGGCAAGCTCCGGCAGATTTTTTTTGGAATTGCAAACCACCCGCAGCAACATCGGCAGATTCACGCCCGCTACACCCATCACATGTTCGGCATGACACAATTGCTGCGCGATATTACTAGGCGTCGCACCGAAGATATCCGCCAGAATCAGTACCCCTGCGCCTGAATCCAGTTGCTTGACCAGCGCCTGTCCCTCAACCAGTTTCAGTTGTGTATCGTCTTCGGCCAATACGGTCAATTCCTTGAGATTCGGTGGAACTTCGCCCAGCACATGCCTGACGCAATCGACAAAACTGTCACCCAACTTGTTATGTGTCACCAGCAATATTCCAACCAATTAAATCACCCCTAGAATTTTCAATATTAGCAACACCCGCTAGCTAAACAATCCAGTCATAAACGCACCAACCAGCGCACGACCGGGCTATTTGGGCATCATCGCGTTGCTCCTGTTCGACAATTTTCCCGATTTTTCGCAGCGCTTAAAACCCAACAACACCGTTCAACAACTTCATTATGTTCCCTTATTCCACTTGCGGATGCAGTTCCTTGTCAGCAAACTGCAACCTTTTCTGCATGTCTGCGGTGAGATGGATAGTACCAGTCTCATCTACCAGCATGGCTTCCGTCAAACCCATGGCGGTCGCTGCTGCGCGCCAGCCAGCAGACCCTGCAATGAACAACGGTTTTGAAGGGCCGTCAGACATCACACCGGCGCGTGAGCCATGCGTCACGAGGGTCACCGCCTGTACCCCCTGCGCAGGATAACCGCTGCGTGGATCGATCAAGTGACAGTAGCGCTTGCCATCCAGCATGAAATAGCGCTGATAGTCACCCGAGGTGCCGGTAGCCTCACCATCCTGCAAATCCATCATTGCCAGCGCGCCGGATTTGCGCGGATGCTGTATGCCGACACGCCAGGGGCGGTTACCATGGCTGCCCAGCGCCAGTACATTGCCACCGATATTAATTAACACATTATGCATGCCTTGTTGGTGAAATATCTCAGCGGCACGATCCAGAGCATAGCCCTTGGCATAACCGCCCAAATCCAGCCGTACAGATTTATTACGACTTTGCACTTGATCCTGACTTATCGAAATATCGCTCATCTGCGGCTTTACTGCAAGTAGCGCGGCTATCTGTTTTGGGTCAGGAGAAACCGGTTTGAATTCATCCGCATGAAATCCCCAAAGTTGCACCAGCTCACCGATCGCCGGGTTGAACAGATTTTTCGACTGAGCCGAGAGCTGCGCCGCATCCTGAAGCATCGCAGCTAACTCTGGAGAGACTTTTTTAGACTCACCCCTGGCAATGGCCGCATTCAAGTCGCTTAATTCGCTGGGCTGCCAGGCGTGCAACAAATTATGCAGTCGTTGAAATTCCTGCATTGCCATTGCGACCCCCTGCCTGGCATGCGCATCACTCTCGCCATACACGGTAATATCCACCAGTGTGCCAAACACATAGCCCTGTTCCTGATACAACGGCTCCTTGCCACAAGCGGACAACAACAAGACAGACAGCAGGAGACAGAGGACAGAAGATAGGGTCAGATGACAGAAATTTTGCCACAGCTGCGCCGCACCCATAAAAAAAGCGCCGCTCAGCGTACCACGCTCAGTCCTCTGTCCTCTGTCCTCAGTCATCTGAACCTGTCCTCTGAATCTGTCCTCTGTCCTCAGTCATCTGAATCTGTCCTCTGTCCTCTGTCCTCAGTCCTCTGAACCTGTCCTCAGTCCTCTGAACCTGTCCTCTGAACCTGTCCTCAGTCATCTGATAGCTCCAGCGACGCTGCCAGCAAGGCCAGTCTTGCCACCACACCGTAGGCATAGAAGCGGTTGGGCGTATCATCGGGAGGACAGTCGAACTTGGGCAGGGTACAACAGGTTTCAAACGCCAGCGGTTCAAAACGCATCCCGGGTGCATTCAGGTTTTCGTCCATGCCACGAGCGGTATGCACCCTGTAAAATCCGCCTACCACATAATGATCGATCATGTACACCACCGGCTCTGCAACCGCTTCGGCGATGTTCTCGAAGGTATAAACGCCTTCCTGAATCAAGACATCCGACACTTCCAGCCCTTCCTTGACCACCGCCATCTTGTTACGCTGTTTGCGGTTCAATCCGGTCATTTCGCTGGCATCCTTTACCGTCATGATACCCATGCCATAGGTACCAGCATCTGCCTTGACGATGACAAAGGGATCATGTTTCACGCCATATTCTGCATATTTCTCGCGCATTTTCTGCAACACGCTATCCACCTTCGCCGCAAGACAGGCTTCGCCTACCCGCTCCTGAAAGTTCACCTGATTGCAAACGTCAAAATAGGGATTGATCAACCAGGGGTCGATCCCGAGCATTTCGGCAAACTGTCCCGCCACAACATCGTAGGCGGCAAAATGCTGAGATTTGCGTCGTGTATACCAACCGGCAGACAGTGGCGGAAATACCGCCTGATCCAGATTCATTAATATCTCTGGAACGCCACCGGACAAGTCGTTATTGAGCAGCACCACGCAGGGATCGAAGCCTGAGCCGCTGCCCGGATCCTCCAACACCAGACGCCTACCGCGCCGTTGCAACGGTTCCAGTGTCAGCGTGCCCCCGTTTGGCAAGGGTATCTGCGTTATCTGAGTGATCTCGGGCAAAAGGCTACCGACGCGTATGCGCATCCCTGCCTGCTTGAGGATGGTGACAATTTGCGCGACATTTTGCAGATAGAACAAATTACGCGTATGATTTTCCGGTATCAGCAAAACTCCGCGCGCTTCCGGACAGATTTTCTCCACCGCTGCCTGCATTGCATGCACACAGAGTGGTAAAAAATCAGGGTTGAGATTATTGAAACCACCCGGAAAAAGATTGGTGTCCACCGGCGCGAGTTTGAAACCGCTATTGCGCAAATCGACCGAAGCATAGAACGGTGCTGTATGTTCCAGCCACTGCGTGCGGAACCAGTGTTCGATGGTGGGCATCGCATTCAAAAATCGTTGTTCGAGCTCCAGCAACGGGCCGGTCAGTGCGGTAGTAAGATGAGGAACCATAGAAATAAGCCGCGTCCTGAGTAATTATTTGAACTGCTTTGCGTCTTGCTGAAAGCTTTACTAATTATATTCCAATAAAAAAATGCCTGCCTGATTCAGTTTTTATACTATCATTGGCTCAGCCTGCAAAGTAAATTTAACTATTATTTTATCCCATGAGCAAATCTAAAAATCTAGCCGTAAAAAATATTCAACCTGAAACAAAAATGAACAAGGATCAGCTGAAATTCCACAAGCTAATCAAGCAAATTGAATCCAAGCGCGCTTTACTTTTAGAATGGGAAGCGGCGATTCCGCTCTACCAGCAAAAATATACCAGCGATCTCCTGCCGCTAATCGATAGCCTGATAGAAATTCAAATCAAGCTGCTTAATAGCCTGGATCAGGTCATCATTAAAAAGGGAATAACCAAAGCCGAACGAGTCATGATCGCCGACATCATTGTGGATGTCGCAGGACAAGTTTTGTCGAGGCGCGACAATGCTGAACTGAAAGCGCTTTATAATAAGTATAGTGATCTCGATTATGAATCAGAAGTCGCTGCCGACCTGGATGACATGAAAGCCATGATGGAGGTAATGCTGGGTGTAGATCTGGGCGATGAACAAATCTCTCCGGAAGCACTGCTCAAACGTCTACAGGAATTAGAACAGCAGCCAATGCCCAGACCCAAAAAATCAGCTAAACAGCAGGCGAAACAGGCAGCGCTACAAGCCGAAGAGCAGCAGGTCAGCCTTTCCATACGCGAGGTCTACAAGAAACTGGCTAGTGCCTTGCATCCAGACCGTGAACCCGATGCACTGGAACGGGAACGTAAGACCGCGTTGATGCAGCGCGTCAATCAGGCTTATGAAAAAAGAAATCTTCTGCAATTGCTTGAACTGCAACTGGAACTGGAACAGATAGACCAGATTGCCGTCAATAATATCAGTGCTGACCGCCTGAAGCATTACCTCATCGTCCTGAAAGAGCAATTATCGGAGCTTGAGCAGGAAATCATGCATGTCGAAATGCGCTTTGCGGCTCAATTCAACCTGGATCCCTTTGACAGGATTTCTCCAAGTGCGCTGATGCGCCGACTAAATTTTAGCGTAGCCGAGATCAAGGTGGTCATCGCAGAAGCAGAAAAAGATCTGCTGGTTTTTGAAGATCACAAATTATTCAAGTCCTGGTTAAAAAACATGAAATCACAGCAATCCTACGACAGGGATAACTTTGACGATTGCCCTTTTTAACGTGAAACACGCGCAGCAACGTACTTTCGGCTACGCCCCCCTCGCCCGCTTGCGGGAGAGACCCCTGTCGCAAATTCCCCGACCGAATTGTGCCCTATGAACCTTGCCGTAGGGTGCGCTTGCGCACCATTTTGGAGTAAGCGCACCAAGCCAAACCGCTCCCTCCCCCGAA
>CAIRBC010000249.1 GCA_903876685.1 uncultured Nitrosomonadales bacterium
GTCCGTTTCCCTCACCCCATCCCTCTCCCGCAAGCGGGCGAGGGGGAGTAAGTCGCTACGCGAGTTTCACGTTAACTGTTACTTCAACACACCTTGAAAAAACAGACCGGCTTAATCTTGAGCAGGTCGGGTTAGCGATAGCGTAACCGGACAATTCGATGTTGGGTTACACTAGGCTAAGCAACCTACCCGTTACGATACAGTTCCGGTTGCATCGGCAATGATTTCCAGAAAGTGCTCAGCGTAGCGCGACAATTTAGCCTGTCCAACACCGCTGATTTGACTGAATTCTGCGGGGGTACGCGGACGTTTATGCAGAATTTCCAGCAAAGTGCTATCGTGAAAAATGATATAAGGCGGAACGCCTTGTTCACGGGCAAGTTCAAGACGCCTGGCTTTGAGGGCATGCCATAACGGATCTTCATTCGCTTCAGCAAAATCTTCACGTAATCGCGAACCACGTTCTGGTTTACTCGGCTTGAGCTGCGCCGGGTCACGCCGCTGCCACACTTCCAGCTGTCCTTTCAGAACCGGGCGTGCAGCCTCGGTGAGTTTCAAGCCGCCATAGGCTTCCATATCCACATTGATCAACCCAGCAGAGACCAGTTGACGATAGACACTGCTCCATTGCTGTTGGCTCATTTCCTTGCCGATACCGTAGGTGCTGAGTTGCTGATGATTGAATTGTTCCACTTTCGGGGTAGGTTTACCTAGCAGCACATCGATCAGATGGGCGACGCCAAAGCGCTGGCCGGTACGATACACACAGGACAGCGCCATCTGCGCGGCCTTGGTCGCATCCCAGCTATCCACTGGGTTAAGGCAGTTGTCACATTGTCCGCAATTACCGGGATGCCCCTCGCCAAAATAGCGCAACACCGTCTGGTGACGACATCCAGTGGACTCGCAGTAGCCCAGCAGTGCGTCCAGCTTTTGCAATTCCACGCGCTTACGCTCCTCTGGCGCTTCACCTGACAGCAGCATCTTGCGCATCGAGACGACATCGCCCAGTCCATAAGTCATCCAGGCATCAGCGGGCAAACCGTCCCGCCCTGCCCTGCCGGTTTCCTGATAATAGGCTTCCAGACTCTTTGGCAAATCCAGATGCGCCACGAAACGTACATTCGGTTTATCTATACCCATGCCGAAAGCAACAGTAGCTACCATGATGACACCCTCTTCCTGCAGGAAGCGACGCTGGTATTTACTGCGCTGAGGAGCATCGAGTCCCGCGTGATAAGGCAATGCATCCCAACCTTTTTCCTTCAGCCAGGCCGCCGTTTCTTCAACTTTTTTACGCGACAGGCAATAGACGATTCCCGCATCGTCGGGGTGTTCCGTGCTAATGAAATTCTGCAACTGCTGGCGCGCATTGTCTTTGTGTGTAACCCGATAGCGGATATTGGGACGATCAAAGCTGGAAATGAATTGTTCAGCCTGCTCCAGGGAAAGTCGCTCAACGATCTCGCGTCTGGTCGGCGCATCGGCTGTGGCGGTAAGAGCGATGCGCGGCACCGTGGGAAAGCGTTGCTGCAATACCGTCAACTCCCGGTATTCCGGGCGGAAATCATGTCCCCATTGAGATACGCAATGGGCTTCGTCGATGGCAAACAGCGCGATGCCGTAGTCTTGCTGCAAGCCTTCCAGAAAATTGAGGAAACTTTCCATCATCAACCGTTCAGGTGCCACATAAAGCAGCTTTAATTCATTACGCTGCAATTGCCGTGACACCGCACGCGACGCTTCGGCATCCAGACTTGAATTCAAAAACGCTGCCGAAACGCCCAACTGCTGCAGCGCTTCCACCTGATCCTGCATCAACGCGATCAAGGGTGAGATGACAATGCCCAGACCGTTGCGGCATAGTGCGGGAATCTGATAGCACAAGGATTTCCCGCCTCCGGTAGGCATCAGCACCAGAGCATCGCCGCCGCGCGTTACATGGTTTATAACGCTTTCCTGATTGCCGCGAAAATTTGGATAGCCGAATACCTCACGTAATAGCTTAGCTGGAGATTTGGTTTCGTTAGTCATCTATTTGGGGCTTTCTAAACCACTACGGGGTGATATTCAAAGTGTGACCGGAACTGTTAACGGATAGCCGTTGAAACGATACTTCTGCTTCAGGCGTAGACAAACTGCACCCGCCTACCTATCATGAAAAACAGCGCCAATTATAGCCGATAACCCGTGAACGCGGGCTTACCGTCCGCTTCAGCCGTTAGCTGAACCTATCTTTAAATAGTGAATAATATTTGCGATCTTCCTTAAGCATGTGCTGAGCAATCACCTCATTCGCAAAGAAATTAACAATTTCGCCCAAGCTAAGACCACCTAGCGCTGCCGCATCGCGAAGTTTTAATGCGTGTTCGATTAGCACTCGATGCGCCTTGGCATGTTCCTCAAGATTTGCGTAATGATGCAAGGCAAGAGCAGCCTCCTCATCGACAAAATGTTGCACTATATGTGCCAGCAAATTATTCAAGGCTAAAGCGAACTGTTGAGGATTTTCATCCCGCACAAAGGCGGATTCAATTAATTTATCCGCTAAATCAAATAATTCTCGGTGTTGTTGATCAATAGTAGTTTCACCACACTCATCGTAATCATGCCAGATCAGGCCGAGGATCATGTCACTTTGACAGACCTGTGAGACATCAAAATTTCCGGGGGGATTGACTTGCACACAATTTCGACCGGACTCTTTCGCTTGATACATCGCCATGTCGGCCCATTTTAGAATATTTTCCCGATGTACTTTATAATTGAATATCACTGCACCAATACTGGCTGTACAGTGATGTTCAACTAAACCATCCGTCTTGCCAATTTGCCGGATCGTCAATGAATATGGCTGTGACAGTGTTGCACGAACTTTTTCAGCAATGATGCTGGTTTGTGCAACTGACTCAGCTTGATTTTCATGCAACTCTTTAAGCATGACTACAAACTCATCACCTCCAAAACGCGCTACGGTATCGGTTTCCCGTATGCAACTGCTGAGCCTTCGAGCGACTTCGATTAACAGCAAATCACCCACACCGTGGCCATATGTGTCATTAAGCGGTTTGAAGTTGTCCAGATCCAAAAACATCAACGCGCCATAAAGCTTGCTACGCTTGCTTGACGCAAGAGTCTGACTTAGTCGGTCATTCAGCAAACGGCGGTTGGGAAGTCGAGTCAAGGTGTCATAAAAGGCAAGATTATGGATTTGCGCTTCCGCCATCTTTCGTTCTGTGATATCAACAAAAGTAACAATAGTGCCCTGAAATAAATCATCAACCCGGATAGGCTGTGACCAGTACTCTACCGGAATAGTTGATCCATTTTTTTTCCAGAAAACCTCATCTGAAGCATGGATTTCCTGATGGTTGAGATAAGCAATACACATTTTACATTCCGTTGCTTGAAGAGGTAAACCATCGGAATATGAATGATGAATCAGGGTATGAAAATCTTTACCAATCAGTTCCTCGGCAGAGTCATATCCCAGAATTCGTAAAAACGAACGGTTCACAAAAGTACAGTTACCATTTATGTCAATTCCATAAGCTCCCTCAGCCATCGAGTTGAGTAGGGAATGCATTTTTTGATGTGATTCACTCAAGGCATTTTCAGCAGCTTTACGATCAGTAATGTCTTCGATGATCGACCAAATGTACTTCTGATTATCATTACCCGTCACTAACATTCCATTAAGACAGAGCGGAATCAACAATCCGTCTTTACGCAGGAATTCTTTTTCATAGGGACCATAGTGACCCGTTTTGGTGAGTATATCCAGTTGTCTCACTTCCTCTGCCTGATATTTTATAGGAGTTAAAGTCTGATAGTTTAGCGACTTCAATTCATGCTCTGAATAGCCACAGATTCGTACAAATGAATCATTAAACTCGACATAACGACCATTCATGTCGGTCAGGGCGATTCCCAGCGGTGATAATTCGAAAAGGCCACGTAATTTATCCTCGCTTTCTCTCAAGGCATTTTCAATATGTTTACGTTCGGTAATATCGACAAATCCCCATAGTGACTCTCCAGTATCAGCATTCAAAATAGCACCACTTAGATCCACCCAAATAAGCTTTCCGTCCTTGCGCTTATGCTCAATCTGCGATCGAAAAACTCCTCCTTCAGCCAATACCGAGTAAGCAGCGGTTCCAAAAGCTTGATAGGCTGCTTCACTGGTATAATTTTGACGAGTAGGCATTCCAGCCAATTCACCTGTGGCATAACCGAGCATTTTTTCAAACGCAGGATTAGCCCAGGTGATGACACGGTTCTTTGCCTTGACGATGCCAATTAAGTCATTCTCCAACATCGCCTTCTGCTCTATCAAGAGCTCATGCAGGCGTTGCTGATTCAGTTTACTCTGCGTAATATCCTGAATTTGTGAAACGAAATGTACCGGATTTCCTTCAGTCGAACGAACCAGCGATACGCTTAACAATGCCCAGATATCTTTACTATTTTTATGGAAAAATCGCTTTTCCATCTGATAGCTACCCACTTTCCCACTTAGTAAATCATTAACATAGCCAAGGTCTGCCGCCAAATCATCATGGTGAGTAATAGACTGAAAATCTGTTACCAATAATTCAGCTTCACTATAGCCAAGCATACTGCATAAGGCTGCATTAACCTTGATAAACCTTCCTTGAGTGGATACCAAAGCCATACCATGGGCTGCAGTTTGAAATGCTCCGCGAAAACGTAACTCGCTTTCTACCAGAGCAGCCTCAGCTTGCTTTCTAACCGTGATATCTTCGATAGTAACCGCAAGTTTGTCATGTTCAGGGTTATACGCGAGCGCCTTGAACCACCGGCCAATTCGCCTGGAATAGTATTCAAAGGTACGATGCTCGTCGCTCTTGATACCAGACCCATAATTGGCGATGATATATTTCGCCGTTTCTGGTAATACCTCTAAAATAGTTCGTCCGATGACATATTCTTTATTCAATCCTGTTAATCTCTCAAAAGCAGGATTTACTTCAAGGAAACGGTAATTGGAAGGAATACCTTGTTCATCAAAAATTATTTTGTGCAGGGCAAAACCATTACTCATATGCTCAAACAAATTTTGATATTTTGCGCGACTATGCTGTAATTCTTTATTGATTTCAGCGATGCGGATCATGGCTTTGATCTTCGCTTGCAATACGGGCTTCTCTGCAGATTTTGCGATGAAGTCATCAGCACCTGATTCAATCGCAATTACCAGATTATCCTGGGTATCGGAGGCTGAAAGAATTAATATGGGAGTCCATGGTATTTTATTATTTGTTTCATAAGAACGTATACGACTGGTTGATTCAAATCCATTCATAACCGGCATCATTATGTCCATCAGTATCAGATCTGGCGCGGTTTTAATGAAAAGGTCAAAGGCGACTTGTCCATTCTCAGCGAGGATCACTTCGTGCCCTAATTTTTTTAATTTAGCAGATAACTGAGTCGCTTCTGTTCGTACATCTTCAACAAGTAAAATTTTCATATGATCAGTGCATATTTCCAAAATTATTTTGATTGTTACTCAGTACCTTATTCTGAAAATATTATCCGAATATGCACCCTAAACCGCAGTTGCGTATCCTTCTCGCGATATAGTGGTGAGCTCAACTGCACCGCACGCGTCAGGGAAATTTTCCGTTTTTTGAAAACAGGCTTTCGATTTCAAATTTCCAAGTCAGAAATGAACACATTTTATAAGAATATGAATATATTTCAAGTAACTCGCATCAGTTACAGCCATTCAAAATTCAAAAATTTACTCAACACCTCGCCCTGAGGGGCGAGGTTTCAGGGTGTGCTTACCCGTGCTTAAAGAATGCTGACCGGCTTTACCACAACTTGCGCCAGATGCCAGATATCACGGTTGTAATCCAGGATGGTACGATCACTGGAAAATTTACCACTGGTCGCGGTGTTGATGATACTCATGCGCGTCCAGCGCTCCTGATCGCGGTAAGCAATTGCCACCTGCTGCTGCGCATTGACATAACCACGAAAATCGGCTGCGGTCAACCATGGATCAGACTGACTGTAAATGGACTGGATAATAGAACCAAAAATATCCGGCTCAAACGCGTTGAAACAACCATTTTGCAGCAAGGACATCACCCGGCGCAAATCCTCATCTGCTGCGATGATTTCTCCTGGATTATAATGACCACGGGTATCTTCCACTTGTTCGGCAGTCAAGCCGAACAAGAAAAAATTCTCGGCACCGGCTTCCTCGCGAATCTCAATATTTGCGCCATCCAGCGTTCCAATAGTCAATGCGCCGTTCATCATAAACTTCATGTTACCCGTTCCCGAAGCTTCCTTGCCAGCGGTGGAAATCTGCTCAGACAAGTCGGTTCCAGCACAGATCACTTCCATGGCCGATACCCGGTAATTCGGCAGGAAAACCAGCTTCAACAGACCCGAACAAGCAGGATCCTCGTTAATTACCTGTCCCACCGCATTCACCAGCTTGATAATGCGCTTCGCCATCAGATAACCGGGAGCCGCCTTGCCGCCGATCAGTATGCAACGCGGTGTCCAGTCCTGCGTATCGCCACGCTTGATGCGGTCGTACAGGTGAATCGCATGCAAGATGTTTAGCAATTGACGCTTGTATTCATGGATGCGTTTAACCTGAACGTCGAATAATGCATCAGGATGAAACACCACACCACAATCACGTTCCACCAATTGCGCCAAACGCACTTTGTTGGCTTGCTTGATGCCCCGCCACTCGGCGCGAAACGCCGCATCTTCGGCATAGGGTGCCAGCGCCTGCAACTGCCCCATGTCGGTGATCCAACCGCGTCCAATGGTGCGGGTAATCAAGCTGCTCAGCGAAGGATTGCAGGACACCATCCAGCGGCGTGCGGTTACTCCATTGGTCTTGTTATTGAATTTTTCAGGCCAAAGTTCATAAAAGTCGTGGAATAAATGTTTTTGCAGCAGATGCGAATGCAATTCCGCCACGCCATTTACTGAAACACTGGCGACCACCGCCATATAAGCCATCCGTATATAACGCTCATGTCCTTCCTCGATAATCGACATACGCCTGATCCGGTCTATATCTCCGGGCCAACGCGCCTTTACCTGATTCAGAAATTGCTCATTGATCTCATAAATAATTTCCAGCAACCTGGGCAACAATCGCCCAAACATGCTCACCGACCAACGCTCCAGCGCCTCTGGCAGTAAAGTATGATTAGTATAGGCAACTACCCGTGTAGTAATGTCCCAGGCCTTATCCCAGCTCAGACCATGTTCATCCATCAGCAGACGCATCAATTCAGGTACGGCACAGGTAGGATGCGTATCATTCAACTGAAAAAAATTCTTGTCTGCAAACTGGTTGAAGTCACTGCCATGTCTTTCTATCCATTGCCGCAACACATCCTGCAGACTGGCTGAAGCCAGAAAATACTGCTGACGTAGGCGCAACTCTTTGCCATTTTCGCTGGCATCATTGGGATACAACACCATGGTGATATGCTCGGCGGCATTCTTGGCAGCAACCGCTTCAGCATAGCTTCCCGCATTGAACTCGCTAAGATCAAATTCCTCGGTAGCCGTAGATTTCCACAACCGCAAGGTATTGACTGTGCCATTACGGTAACCGGGAACCGGCACATCAAAAGGGACAGCCATCACATCCTTGGTATTTTTCCAATTGGCTCGCCTAATACCATTCGACTCTGTGTAATGCGCGACACTTCCACAAAACTTGACCCTGACGCTGAATTCAGGACGTTCTATTTCCCAGGGATTACCGTTTCTCAACCAATGATCAGGCTCTTCCAGCTGAAAACCATTTTCAATTTTCTGGCGGAACAGGCCATATTCATAACGCAAACCATAACCTTTAACCGGCAGTTGCAGTGTCGCACAACTATCCAGGAAACAGGCGGCTAAACGCCCGAGTCCGCCATTACCCAATCCTGCATCGTGTTCCTGGTCAATAATGTCTTCCAACTCCAGACCCAGTTTTTTAAGTTCGTCGGCAGTCGAAGGGTCAACTTGCAGGTTGAGCATGGCATTGCCCAGCGCACGACCCATCAAAAACTCCAATGACAGGTAAAAAGTGCGCTTGCAGTCCGTTTCGCTATAGGTATGTTTGGTGTTTTTCCAGCGCTCAACCAAACGATCCCGTAGCGAAAGCGAAAGCGAGGTATAAACATAATAAGCCGACTGGCTCAATTGATCCCGCCCCAGTGTATGACTGAAATAGCGACGAAAATCTTCAATAATGCTCCCCGCATCCATACCCAACGCTGGCAGATCCGTAATGTCAGATACTGGCTTGCTTTGCACATTTGCATTCATCATTTACCCCTATATTATTTAATTAATCATGGATTTCAAAGTCTTTTCATACCTGGATCGCCATAAAGCATCGAGCATATTTAACCTAACGGACATGGCAAATTGCCACCCCTGATGATGAAACCCATCATGCCCGTTTCCCTCTCCCCATCCCTCTCCCGCAAGCGGGCGAGGGAGAGTACGATCGCTACGCGTGTTTCACGTTATAATAACATTAGCGCCAATATTATATATAAACGTAACGCAGGGTATCAGATCATCGTTTTAACCGCGTAGTGAACTGGATATACACCAGTCAGCAACCCATAAAGCAAAACACCCCACCATTTCTGAAGATGCGTTTAGTTTATGAGGAGTCTGACGACGGCCTAGTTTCACATGGGTAATCCACACTATCATCGGCGCAATGTCGTTTCACCGTCCTGTTCTGGATAAGAAGGAGTGGGATCGACTCGCTATGGTCGTCAGACATAACGGGCATCAGAAGCCTGAGGACAGAGGACTGAAGACAGATTGTGGTGTTTCTACCCTTGGGATCAGCTACAGCCACAGGATCTGATGAGCCGACATCGGGGTGCCAAACTCGCCCGTCGATATGAACTCTTGGGAGGAATCAGCCTGTTATCCCCAAAGTACCTTTTATCCGTTGAGCGATGGCTCTTCCATTCAGAACCACCGGATCACTATGACCTACTTTCGTGTCTGCTCGTCTTGTCAGTCTCACAGTTAAGCATCCTTTTGCCATTGCACTATCAGTACGATGTCCGACCGTACCTAGGATACGCGTGAGAGGTCAGCCACTATCTGCACAAAGCGTTGCTTGCCATCTTCCTGCTGCAACACATGCTCCTATCCGGGGGGAATCAAGCCAAGGCGCTGGGCGGGCGTGCCGGTCATCTATTTATCCCAATTGAAGCCATGCATGAAGGCGCAGACAATTTCGTGTTTTTCCTGCGTCATCACAATGTCTTCTGCGGTTTCGATGCTCGTGCTGCCTTGGC
Source organism: uncultured Nitrosomonadales bacterium (assembly GCA_903876685.1). Lineage (GTDB taxonomy): Bacteria > Pseudomonadota > Gammaproteobacteria > Burkholderiales > Gallionellaceae > Gallionella. Next base: position 9,333 of record CAIRBC010000249.1, read on the forward strand.
CGCCGCTCTCGGTGGAAGTGGCGAGCGCTTGTTTCAGTTAATCTACAAGACCCAGGTAATCCACCACCAAACCGCTTGGCTTGTCGCGGAATACGCGATTCACGCGTGCGATGGCCGCCATCAGGCCGTGGCTGTGCATCGGCTTGTCGGAATACATCTTGTGCAGGCACGGCGCATCCAAGCCGGCCAGCCACCTGTCGCGCACGATCACGATGCGGAACGGGTCACGACTCTCCTTGAAACGCCTCGCCAAGTCGCGTCGACGCTGTTCGTTGCGGATATGCGGCTGCCAGTCTGAGCCATCATCGGCACTGCCGGTGATTAAGACCTTCGCCACACACGAATGCTTCTTTTCAGCTTCGAGGTCATCGTCTTTGGCGCTCGCCCAATCTGGCCGCTGTCTGAAAAGCGGCAGGCCGTTGACGAATATCACCATGTCAGGCCGCCGATTATTCTGCCCTTCGATGACAGTAAACTGGTTCACCGCCAGCCAATCATTGTTTTTAGCGTTATGGTAATCCACCAACCGCGCATAGACGCCCGCGATGCTGCCATCTGCGCACCCTTATTCCACCGGCACCCCATCGGGCAGCATGGCATGAAAGTTCCGGTTAGTCTGTGTAGGCGACAACGTGCCAACGCACATCACCAAGCGCTGCGCATCCTCGCGCACATCAATGGGTATGGACCGATCCAGAAGCCAGATCGCATCGCGCTAACGCCCAACCAGCACCACATCGCCGAATGTACCGTTCTGCCGCAGGTTCGCCGGGCACCATGAGCGAGCCGTGACCAATGGTATAGCCCAGCTCCCCAAACCAGGTCAGGGCTGCACCTTCTAAGATGTATTTATTAATCGTGAACCTTGGAGATTTGCGACTAACGGGCATGGCGGGTTTCATCATATGGGGCGGCAATGTGCCATGCCCGTTAGAAGACACTTGCGTTTTTTGTTTTCCAACTCACTGCGCTTCCAATCGCTATCGCGGCTGACTTTGGTTTTACCAGCGCCGTTCGAGCCGAGCAAGACTTGAATTGAAACAAGCCGTTCAGCTCTTCCAGTGTACTAACCGGAGTTTAACAAGTGCCAAATTTTAATCAATATAATCATAATATTGCAGCGTACTAGTTTTGTAATAGAGAAATTTCTCTTTTTTTCTTGTTAATTTTCTATTATCTGGTGAA
>CAIRBC010000250.1 GCA_903876685.1 uncultured Nitrosomonadales bacterium
GACTGGATCTGGCGCCTGAGATGCCATTGTTGGGTCTGGTCGGACGCTTCACCCATCAGAAAGGGCTGGATCTGCTGCTCAAAATTGCGCCAGAATTGATCGAATTTCCGGCGCAACTGGTCATGCTGGGCAGCGGCGAAAAGAAGATGCAGGATCTCGCGCGTGAGCTATCGCGACGTTATCCTGGAAAGATCAGCGTGCATATCGGCTTTTCTGAAGAACTGTCGCATCAGATTGAAGCGGGCTCAGATATGTTCGTGATGCCTTCGCGCTTTGAACCTTGCGGCCTGAATCAGTTTTATAGTCAGCGCTATGGTACGCCGCCGATCGTCCACGCCACCGGTGGACTGGTAGACTCGGTAGTAGACTGCAATCCGGTGAGCCTGCGGGACGGCACGGCCAGCGGTTTTTCCTTTAACAGCATGACTGAGGAGGCGCTGCTGGAAACGCTGCAACGTGCAGTTGACCTGTACCGCGATCAGGCCAAATGGAAAACGCTGCGCAAAAATTGTATGGCCAAGGAGTTCAGTTGGCAGCTAAGTGCACAGGCTTACCTGGCCGTGTATTTGAAGGTGTTGGGCAGGTAATTGTCGGTCGGCATTAACCAAAGCACTGAGCCGCGCCGGACATTTTTAAATTTTAATTGGTTCATCCTGGAGAGATAAATGTCGAGCGCAGCTGAAGATTTGCAGCAATCCTTGCCTAACCTGAATCTGGAATCAGTCAAGCAGGCCATGATGAATCATCTGGTTTATGCAATTGGCAAAGATCCTATCACCGCTACCGAGCGAGACTGGTTCTTTACGCTGGCGGGCGTGATACGCGATCGTCTGATCGAACGCTGGATGAACACCATGCGCCGCTATTACAACAAGGATGCAAAACGGGTTTATTACCTTTCCATGGAGTTTTTGATTGGGCGCAGCCTGTTGAACAGTACCCTCAATATTGGCTTCATGGACGAAGTTCGTCAGGCTTGCAGCGATGCGGGAGTCAGTCTCGAACATGTGACTGAACTGGAATTCGATGCGGCACTGGGTAATGGCGGCCTGGGAAGGTTGGCGGCCTGCTTCCTCGATTCCATGGCGACCATCGGCCTGCCGGGTTATGGCATGGGGATACGCTATGAATATGGTATGTTCAACCAGAAAATCGAAGATGGCTGGCAGGTCGAGCATCCGGATAACTGGTTGCGCTATGGCAATCCCTGGGAATTTCCGCGTCCTGAAGTGCTTTATCCAGTGAAGTTTCAGGGGCATGTCGTGCATTACAGCGATGAACGGGGTCATCTGCACCATCACTGGATCGATACCGAGGATGTGATGGCGATGGCTTACGACACGCCGATTCCGGGCTTTGGTCTGGCTACCGTGAATAATATGCGGCTATGGTCGGCCAAGGCTTCCCGTGATTTTGATCTCAAATATTTCAATGAAGGCAATTATATCAAGGCGGTAGAGGACAAGAATCAATCTGAGAACCTGTCGAAGGTATTGTATCCGGTAGATACCACCGAAATGGGCAAGGAATTGCGCCTCAAGCAGCAGTATTTTTTCGTCAGCGCGTCCTTGCAGGATATCCTGTTCCGTTTTCACAAACACCATCAATCGCTGGATGAATTGCCGGACAAGGTGGCGATTCAACTGAATGACACTCACCCTTCGATTGCTATCCCGGAATTGATGCGGTTACTGGTGGATACCCATCATCTGGACTGGGACAGAGCCTGGGATATCTGCACTAGAACCATTGCCTACACCAATCACACGCTGATGCCGGAAGCACTGGAAACCTGGCCGGTGGCGATGCTGGAAGCGTTGTTGCCACGACATTTACAGATCATCTACGAGATCAACAAGCGCTTTTTGAAAGGGGTGATGCATCGTTTTCCCGGTGATAATGAGTTACTGCGGCGTATGTCGCTGATCGACGAAACCCATGGCCGCCGGGTGCGGATGGCACATCTGGCGATCGTCGGCAGTCATCAGGTTAATGGCGTAGCCGAATTGCATTCAGCCTTGATGAAAGCCACTATTTTTGCCGATTTCGACCGCTATTATCCGGGGAAACTAATCAATATTACCAATGGCATCACCCCGCGCCTGTGGTTGAATCAGGCGAATCCGGGTCTGTCCAGCCTGATTAGCCGTCGCATCGGCACCGCCTGGATCACCGATCTGGGGCAGTTGCAACAATTGAAAAAACTGGCTGACGAGGTGGATTTTCAAACGGAATTCAGTGCTGTCAAGCGTGCCAACAAACAGCGACTGGCAGCGCTGGTAATGGAACGTGTCGGACTGACCATCAATCCGGACAGCCTGTTTGATGTCCAGGTCAAGCGGATTCACGAATACAAACGCCAGTTATTAAACCTGCTGCATGTGGTGACTCTATACAACCGTATCCGCTCCAATCCTAAGCTGGATGCGGTGCCGCGCACCGTGATTATTGCCGGCAAGGCAGCACCCGGTTATGCGGCAGCCAAATTGATTATCAAGCTTGCCAATAGTATCGCCGATATTGTCAACCATGATCCTGCGGTGCGAGACTTGTTAAAACTGGTATTTATTCCCAATTACGATGTTTCTGCCGCCTGCGTGATTATTCCGGCGGCGGATCTTTCCCAGCAGATTTCCACGGCAGGTACCGAGGCCTCCGGCACCAGCAATATGAAGCTGGCGTTGAACGGCGCGCTGACCCTGGGCACACTCGATGGCGCTAATATTGAAATCAGGGAGGAGGTCGGTGCAGACAACTTTTTCCTGTTTGGACTAAACACGCAGGAAGTCGCCGCACTCAAGCATTCCGGCTATAACCCGTGGGATTATTATCATGCTAACCAGGAACTTAAATGGACGCTGGAGATGATTTCTTCGGGTTATTTTTCGCCGGAACAGCATGATCGCTTCAAGCCACTCGTTGATAATATTACCCACGGCGGCGACAACTATCTACTGCTGGCCGATTATGCCGCCTATGTGGCGGCACACGAACGGGTGAAAGCGCTCTATCGGAAACAACCCGAGTGGATACGCAGCGCGATACTCAACGTCGCCAGCATGGGGAAATTTTCCAGTGACCGCACCATTAACGAATATGCACACAAGGTCTGGGGGGCAAAGCCGGTGCTTTGATATACGCAAGCTGAGAAAGTATAATATCCGCAACCGCCATTTCAGGAGCTTTAACCATGACTGCAAAGCGCCGAAAGCTGCCGATTGGCATCCAGACCTTTAACGTGAAACACGCGTAGCGACTTACTCCCCCTCGCCCGCTTGCGGGAGAGGGATGGGGTGAGGGAAACGGACATGGCGGTTTCATTACAAGGGGTGGCATCATTGCCATGTCCGTTAGAAAAATTCGCGAGGATGATTATTACTATGTAGACAAAACGCCCATGGCTTGGGCGCTGGCACAGGAATCCGGCTATTACTTTCTTTCTCGTCCGCGTCGCTTCGGCAAGAGTCTGTTCCTCGACACTTTGGCGGAATTATTTGAAGGCAACCAGGAATTATTCAGGGAATTATTCATTTATCCACACTGGAACTGGCAGGTGCACCACCCGGTTATTCGCATCAGTTTTTCAGACGGGGTGTTGCAAAGCCGGGCGGAACCGAAGCACTGATGTTTCAGGCCGGTTATCTGACCATTGAAAGCGTTGAGTCGATGGGGGCGGAGGGTTATTACACGCTGCGTTACCCGAATCTGGAAGTCAAGCAGGGGTTGAATATTGCACTGCTTTCGACCCTGATGCCCGATGCCGGCGCAAGCCTGATGCGGCGTCGCGCACTCTACCTGATACTTCGTTCAGGTAATCTGTCAGGCATGGCAGCAGAACTGCAGTCGCTCTATGCAGGCATTCCGCACCAATGGGCTGATAATAATCCTGTAGCCCGCTATGAAGGTTACTACGCCAGTGTGTTTTACAGCCATCTGGCCGCGCTAGGTCTGGACATCCGCGTCGAAGATGCCACCCATCAAGGTCGCATCGACATGACGGTCAGATGCAATAATTTTATCTACCTGTTCGAATTCAAAGTCGTGGAAAAGCTTGCAGACGGTCGTGCCTTGCAGCAACTCAAGGATAAAGCTTATGCCGATAAATACCGTGCTGCTGGGCAACCGATTCATCTGGTCGGCATAGAGTTTTCGCGAGAACAGCGCAACGTAGTGGGTTTCGAGGTTGAAACAATGCGCGGTTTGCAAGACGTTCACACGATTGTTGAAATAACCAGCTAACCCTCCCCCGCCTCCAAGGTTAACTGGATATTTACAATATTTCACTTTAATTTGCTGCTTTAACCGGTTTTACCAGGCTTGCAGCCAGTTTTGCGCGTACCCTGGCTTCGGTTACATCCACGCCATTAGCCAGTGCGACTCCCATGCGGCGGCGTTTGAAAGCTTGTGGTTTGCCGAACAGGCGCAAGTCAGTTTGCGGGACGCGCAACGCTTCTGCCACACCGCTAAAGGCAATACCCGCGTCGTCGAGTTGACCGTAGATGACCGCTGATGCACCCGCTGCACGCAGGCTGACATCCACCGGCAGCCCGAGAATAGCGCGGGCGTGCAGCTCAAATTCGCTGAAGCGCTGACTGCACATCGTCACCATGCCGGTGTCATGCGGGCGCGGACTGACTTCACTGAACCATACATCGTCACCCTTGATAAATAATTCCACGCCATAAATGCCCAAGCCACCGATATCGTCGGTCACCTTTTTAGCAATGTCGCGGGCGCGTTGCAGCGCCAGTTCAGACATGGCCTGCGGCTGCCAGCTTTCGACATAATCACCATTCACCTGTACATGCCCGATGGGTTCGCAATAGTGGGTACCGATCTGTTGATCTGCACCGAGGGCGCGCACGGTGAGCAAGGTGATTTCGTAGTCGAAAGCAATCATGCCTTCAACGATGACGCGCCCTTGAGAAACGCGCGAACCGCTGGCCGCATAGTCCCACGCGGTTTCGACTTCACTCTCGTTATGAACTTTGGTCTGCCCCTTGCCAGAGGAGGACATCAACGGCTTGACGAAACAGGGATAACCGATTTCCTGAGTGATCGCGGTGCGCAGTTCCTCCAGGCTGTTGGCAAAGCGATAGGGCGAGACCGGTAGCCCCAGCGTTTCACCGACCAAGCGGCGGATGCCTTCGCGGTTCATGGTGAGTCTTGCTGCACGCGCCGTCGGAATAACCCTTGCCAGCCCTGCACGCTCGATCTCGACTAGTGTGTCGGTGGCGATTGCCTCAATTTCCGGCACCACCAGCTGCGGTTTTTCCTTTTCGATCAGCGCACGCAGTTCTGCACCATCCATCATGTTAAGCACATAGGCACGATGCGCAACCTGCTGGCCAGGTGCATCGGCATAACGGTCTACCGCAATGGTTTCAACGCCAAGGCGCTGCAAGGCAATGATGACTTCCTTGCCCAGTTCGCCACTGCCCAGCAGCATGACGCGGGTAGCGGAAGGGGTAAGCGGTGTGCCGATAATCAGTGGTTTCATCTGAGTGTTCATAGTGGGTAATTTTAAGGTTGGAAATTATATACAAGTAACCAGCAACGCTCGTTCGTTCGTGCTTGCTAATACACGCCTTTTGCATTAAGAAAAGTGCCGTATTTTCGATCTTCCTCAAAAATGTGGTGGAGCAACCAGGCTTTGAAAAAGTTCAGGAATCCTGGCTTGTCTGGCCTATTGCCGTCCGTCAGCATCAACTGGTATTGGTTTACCTGTAAAAACAGCTCAGCGTGCTTCCTGGAATGCATGGAAGCGCCAGGGTAACCATAGAGCGCCATCAAATTTTCCTCTGCGGTAAAGTGGTAGCGGGCGTAAGCAATCAGCGAGTCGAAAGCATGGATCAGCGAGTCAAAATCAGCTTGCGGATCCAAGTGTGCCATGATTGCATTGGCAATCTCGATCAGGCGTTTATGTTGCCTGTCCATTTGCGCAATATTGATACTGAAACTGTCGTTCCAGATTAAACCGAGTGATTGACTGTCGTCGTATAAGGTGCGAGTGACTCGTTGCTGGTAGCTCTCGAAGAGTCGCCAGCGCAGTATGGGTACCTCTCCCAACAATTTTCCGGGGATTTGTATGACGGTGGTCGGCTCTATGACACGCAACAAGGTGAGGTAGGGAACATTGAATATCGCGCCTTCTTCGCCAAAAAAATCGCATGGTTCAAGGATGTCCATGATATTGCCACAAATCGAACGTTCGATCCGGCCACAACGGATGAGGTTGAGCACTTGAAGATCCGGGTAACCTATGGTTTGACCTGCCTGGAAGTGCTTTTCTGAGGCACAATCAACTAACTGTCCAAAAATTCCCGTCGGCATACCTTCTCCGAACAGGCTGGTGGTATCCATAAAAGCGCGTAGATCCGCTGTGCTACGCATCCGTTCCAGTAAACCATTGCGCCGAATGACGGTTGCATACAGGGCTGCCGGGAGGCGCAAGGCGCGCACGAAGGAAGAGGCACGGTAGGTATAGCGGGAGGGTCGGTTGTCCAGCATCGCCCCTACCCCGATCAAGGCACCGGCAGACAGGCTGCCATAAAGGTTGTCGCGGGTGCGGATTTTTTCCACCCGGCCGGTGACCACCAGTAATACTTCGGTGGAGGTCTCGCCTTCCTTGAGGATAATTGCGCCTGGATTAATTTCTATGAGCGGATGGTTGATCAGCATGCGCAGGTCGTGAAGCTGCACTCCGGGTAGATGGGTTTCCAGATAGCCGAAGGCATGGCGTCGCATCACATCGGATTGTCCCGCCACCAGTACGTCCACCGTGCCGAAAGCGGCGCTGGAGCCTATTTCCTTTTCTGATAGCGTCAGGTCGCCTGAACGGTGTGCCAGCAGGATGCGTTTCGAATTGTCGGCATTAAAGTCCCTGGCATTTCCATGGATCATGCCGCCACCGATGTCAATTTTTTTCAAGTCCGTGGTTTGCAGATAGTTGCTGCGGGTACGTTCAAAGGCAGCCTGATCAAGACCTGGTGCTGTTGTTTCAGAGGTGACCATGTTGCGAAGCAAATCCAGAGAAACGATGTCAGCGAAATGGGCGTAGCTGCGATAGCCGTCACCCCACAGCGCACGGAACACGAAAATATTGGTTTCAACCGGATGGGGTGAAAATATCGGCATGACTTCCAGCCCTTCGACATCGTTCCAGGTATCGAAAGTCAGGTCGTGAATGTCGAAATAATCGGCGAAACTTTCTTCTTCCATGCCCAACAATGCAGAGAGTTTTTTGGTCACAGAAGCCCGTATCAACGGCGTGGCAAAATAGCGGATACGGCGTCCGGCGCGCATCAGGGTCGTGAGTCCGGCAAAGTGATCATCGTGCGCATGGGTGTGGAAAATACCATCTACCTGGTCGATGCCAATGCCGAGCGCCGTCATGGTACTGGTAATATGCGGCCCGGCGTCAATCAGATACAGACGACCCTGATAGGTAATAATGCTTGACATACAGGGGCGCTCGATATCCCAGCCATCGCCTTCGCCGGAATGGATCACGGCGAAATATTCAGGTTCAAAACGTCGGTAGCCTAGCGGATAGGCGCATTCATAGATTTCGCCAGGTTTGAGATTGAGATCGACCGTTACCGAGTCACCTGCATAGGAAAACTGAAATACATTGGGTCTCAGTCGGCAAAGACTCACGCCCGGAGTTATTTCTAGTGGGTGGTCTTCGAGGATACGGGTATCGAGAAAGTCGCGGGTAGGCCGGATGCGCCCGAAAGCAAATTTGAGTTTCAGTCGCATCATTTCGGCTGCCTGCGCGGGTGCTATACCTGCCTGCATAATTTCCTCGCAGGATACCAGTCCGTAGTTGCCACGATAAATATAGCGCATTTGTGAGTCGAGTTGCTCTGCGGATCCCATCAGCAGGGGTTTACTGCCGGTGTTATTGGGATGATTTGGCAGGATCAGACCCTGTTTGTAAAGCATCTGCAAAACCGGGAACTCGGCGAGATTGGCGAATTCTCCATTTTGCAGCATCAGGTCTGAAAGCAAGATGGCATTCGGGCCGGTTTCGCAGGCCACACCCTTGACTTCCTGAGGCAGGATCAGACCGCGCTTAATCAAATGTTTGACGGCATCGGCCGGGCATCCGCACAATATGCGCAAATTCACCTCGGGAATCTCTACCCACTGGATTCCCAAGGTGACATTAATTTTGTGGATACCCATCGATTATCCTTGGTGAAAGGTTAGTAAAAGCCTCACGGGTGATGCAAGGTCAAGCATCGCAATACAGGTTATTTGGCAGCCATTGCCTGGGCGCGCAGCCTGCTTTGCGCCAGTTCAGTCGCATCCGGCTTTAACAGCCAGCCTTGCAGGTTGTCTGTCACCAGCTCGGTCAGCGCCTGTAACCAGTCGTTCCGATCGTTCAGGCAGGGGATGTAATGATATTCGCCGCCGCCCGCCTGCTGAAATTCCTCACGGCCTTCCATGGCGATTTCTTCCAGTGTTTCCAGACAATCTGCAACAAAGCCCGGGCAAGCCACGTCCAGACGCCTGAGTTTTTGTGAGCCCAGTTCTTTCAGTGTGGCAGAGGTATAGGGTTGTAGCCACTCCTGCTTACCAAAACGCGACTGAAAAGTGACTGCGTATTGAGCGGGTTGCAGACCGAGTTGCTGTGCCAGCAGTCGTGCGGTCTTGTGGCATTCGCAGTGATAGGGGTCGCCTTTCTCCAGCGTGTATTTGGGCAGGCCGTGAAAACTCAGCAGCAGCTTTTCCGGTCTGCCATGTTTCGTCCAGTATTCGTTAATATTGTTTGCCAGAGCCGCTATATAGCCGGGGTGATCGTGAAAATGCTTTATGGTGCGCAGCGCCGGCATATTTCGCGTTTTTTTCAGCTCATCAAAAACCTGGTCGCACAAGGCACCGGTGGTGCTGGCGGCATATTGCGGATATAAAGGTACTATAAGAATTCGCTGGCAATTTTGCGCCTGCAATTTTTGCATCGCCTGTGCAATGCCCGGATTGCCATAGCACATCGCGTAGTCCACGACGAACGGGGCTTCGGTGCGCTGACCCAGATACCCTTGCAACAGTACCGCCTGTTTGGCGGTATAAACGCGCAGCGGCGAGCCTTCGGGCAACCAGATACTGGCGTATTTGGCGGCGGATTTTTTCGGGCGTACATTCAGGATAATGCCATTGAGTATCAGCCACCACACGGCGCGCGGTATTTCCACCACGCGCGGATCGCCGAGAAACTGTTTGAGATAAGGCCGCACCGCTTGTTTGGTCGGCGCATCCGGCGTGCCGAGATTGACCAGCAGAATGCCGGTGCGGCTTGCCGTGCCGTGGATAAATTCCGGTTCGGGTTGATAGCTCATGATTTTTTTAAGTTAACGTAAA